>NZ_JCAXEA010000050.1:0-3204 GCF_059759125.1 Arthrobacter sp. GQ119
GTGATGCTGTCCGGTCGAGGGCGCGTTGTTTGAGGGTCAGGTCGGCGTGGAGGTAGATCTGTGTCGTGCGGATGTTTTCGTGTCCGAGCCAGAGGGCAATGGTGGCGATGTCGACTCCGGCCTGCAGCAGACGCATGGCGCAGGTGTGCCTGAGTGTGTGCGGAGTGATCGTCTTCAGTGCCAGGGGCGGGTAGTGTGCTGCGGCTGTTCGGACATGGCGATCGACGATCTTTGCTATTCCATCCCGGGTCAGTTTTTGTCCGGAGGGACCTGGAAATAGCGGGTCCGTCGGCAGGGGTCGCTGCTCAGTCATCCAGACCTTCAATTGCCTCCGGGCGTTCTTGGTCAGCGGTGTGATGCGTTCCTTCCTGCCCTTGCCTTGGCAGGTCAGATACGCGGTGGGTTCCAGGTGCAGGTCAGCTCCCGTGAGGCTGGTCAGTTCACTGACCCGCAGGCCGGTGACGACTGCGGTAAGCAGCAGTGTCCTGTCACGTCGGCCCCTCCAGGTTGCCGCGTCGGGGGTGTTCAAGAGGGCGTTGGTTTCTTCCTCACTGAGGTAGGTCACGAGGGCCTTGTCCGAGCGTTTTGCGGGGATGGCCAACACCCGTTGGATGATTTCTGCATGGTCTGGGTGGTTATAAGAGGCGTAACGGAACAGGGCGTGGACTGCGGCTAGCCTGGTGTTTCTGGTCTGGACCGTGGAGCCTCGACTGGTTTCCAGCCATGAGAGGTAGCCGGCAATGAGGTTAGCGTCGAGGTCCCTAAGGTCCAGGTTCTGCGGGGCTTTGCCGGTCTCCTGCCGGGCGTATTGGAGTAGCAGGCGGAACGCGTCCCGGTAGGAAGCGATGGTGTTCGGGCTTGCCCGGCGCTCACCGACGAGCCGGCGGGTGAAAAAGGACTCCAGGATCGGTGCCAACGCGGTCATTGCTCCTCCAACAGGTAAGAGCCCAGCCGCTCAGAAACCAAACTCATCAGTTCCGGCGTTGTGGTGAGATACCAATATGTTGCTGCCGGGTCGTGGTGGCCTAAATAGGTTGAGAGCAACGGCAGCATGGGTCCGACGTCAATACCGGACCGATACCATCCCTGAAGGGTCTTGACCGCGAAGGTATGCCGTAAATCGTGAAGATGCGGTTGGTGGTGTCGGTCAAGGACGGCCATCCCGGCATGTCGGACGAGCAGGGTAAAGACCTGGCTGGCGTTGTCGGCAAGGAGGCGGGTTCCCCTGGTTGAAAGAAAGAACGCGGTACTTCCGGGCTGCGGGAATCTCCTTTCCCGTTTATGAGCGTAGGCACGCAGCGCGGTGATGGTTGTGTGGTGCAGCGGCAATTGCCTCCACTTGTGGAATTTCGTCTCCCGGATCGTCAGGACCCCCTGGTTCCAGTCGATGTCCTTGCGGTCCAGCCCGGTGGCCTCGCTGCGTCGCATGCCAGTTATAGCAACCAAAGAAATGTAGGTGCGATAGGTCAGTGCGCGGAAGTCAGGCGTGAGTTCATCGGTTGCGTCGAGTAGTTGATGGACTTCCTCGTCAGAAAAGATGTAAGGCTTGGCACGGTGATTTCTGTCCGTCAGCAGGGACGGTTCCGGTACTTCCGTGCCAGGATCAAAGGCCTGCAAGTAACGGGCGAAGGGCCGGATGACGCCCAAGCGTGCATACGACCACATCGGATCGCAGTTCGTTGGAAGTGTTGCCCATGCGAGGGCATTGGCGCTGGTGAGGTGGGTGGCGCCTGTCCGTTGAAGGTATCTGGCGAAATCCTGCAACAGCTGTCCGTGCTGCCGGAGCCTGTAGCCCATGGCCCGGCGCATCTGAAGGTACCTGTCGACCATGAGGGCCACATCAACCTCTGACGCTGTCATCGTCCGGTCCTCGGCCAGGGCAGTGCCAGAGCACGCAGCGCGGCGTGATCGACCTTTGCATACAGGGCGGTGTTGACAGGGCTTCGGTGGCGCAGGACCTGGCCGACTTCGGCCAAGGAACCGCCAGCACGAAGGAGCTGTGTCGCCGCGGTATGCCGGAGCCGGTGGGCGTGAATTCCCTCAAGTCCTGCCCGCTTGCCCGCGGCCAGGACAACCTCTGACACGCCAGCGGAGGCGAGCCCGCCCAGAGGTGCGTGAACCTTTAGGAACACGGAATCGCCGGCTGCGGTTGAACGGCCATTGCGCAGGTAGTCGGCCAGAGCCGCTCCGACATCGCTCGGCAGTGGCAGTTTCTCCTGGCTGTGGCCCTTGCCCTTTAGGACGATGTCACCTGTCCTCCAGTTCACATCGTTGAGCCTCAAGGACGCCACCTCCTGGGACCGCAATCCCAGACGGCTCATGACTATCAGAATCGCGAAGTCACGCCGCCCGGTCACCGTGCCCCGGTCGCATGACGCCAGAAGAGCATTCAACTCTCTCGGAGCCAGTCCTTGGGGCAGGTTGGCGTCATGACCCGCGGCCGATGGCACGGCACCAGCGAATGCCCGGCTGCTGAGTCCGTCGAGGAAGACCCACGCCAGAAAGGCCCGCAGACCGGTAATCATGTACTTCACGCTTCCCGCCGACTGCACCGCATACAGGTCGGTGATGAAGGTGATGACATCAGCCCCGCTCATGGTCTGCAGGGTCGCCGACCTGTCCGTCAGCCAGTCCATGAACGCATCCGCGGCACCTACGTAATGGCGGATCGTGCTCGCGCTCAGGCCCCGCTCCTGCACCAGATATTGCTCAAACCGGTCCTGGATGATCCGCCCCGGCGAACCGGAATCGGGCTGTGGTTCGGGGATCGGTGCAACGCCACGGTCGCGCAGGTAGCCGAGAAACAGAACGAATGATGCCCGCGTCGGATGCTGCCACCGGTTTTCTGCCGCAAGATCATCCAAGAACGACTGCAGCACCTCGTCAGTCAGCGCGTTCGTGCCCAGTCGATGGATATCCAACCAACGACTCAGCCTGCCGACAAGTGACAACGTCTGTTGAGAGGTTGACCTCGCATACCCATGAGCCGCCAACACCTCACGAAATCCCGCCACATAGGGCGCTAAAGGGCCGGTAACCGGTCCCGGAAAATACTTCACCATCATGCCGCCTTCCCTCATAGAGGGAACAAGCATGCGCTTGCCGTGATTATGCAGAAAAGGGCTCAACCGGCAGCGTGAGACAGCACTGGTTTATGGCCCATGAACGAGCGGCCTCTGCATAATCGCGCGCTCGGCATAATGG
>NZ_JCAXEA010000051.1:0-3132 GCF_059759125.1 Arthrobacter sp. GQ119
TCGACGGCCATGATACTGGCCCCGATGACCCCGGCTTCCGGACCGGTTTGGGATTGCGTGATGTTCAGATGCTGAGTTGCCAAGGGCGTGGAGCGCGCATAGACGACTTCCCGTATGCCGGCGATCAGATGTTCTCCGGACTGCGCAAGCGATCCGCCTACTACGATGAGGGACGGGTTGATGAAACTCACACACATGTTGAGCATTTCTCCGATGTCGCGACCGGCCTGACGGACGGCTTGGATGGCGGTCAAGTCGCCGGAACGGACCAGCGAGACGACGTCGTTGCCGGTAGTGGTCTCTTGTCCATTCTCGCGGAGATGTGCCGCGACGGCCGGAGCACCTGCGATGGCTTCCAGGCAGGCGATGTTGCCGCAGCGGCACTGAATTCCTGCCGCCCTGGAAACCGCGATATGACCAACGTCCCCTGCGACACCGTCTGCGCCCCGTTGCAGTATTCCTCCGCTTATAACGCCGGAGCCGATACCGGTCGCGACTTTGAGGAAGATCATGTTGTCCTCGTTGGGCCAATTTGCAGCCCGTTCTCCGAGCGCCATGATGTTGACGTCGTTGTCGACCAATACTGGAACGTCAAAGGTCCGCTGCACGTAGGAAGGTACATTGAACCCGTCCCATCCGGGCATGATCGGGGGGCTGGTGGGCCGTCCGGTGGAGTGTTCAACGGGACCTGGCAGCCCTATTCCAGCAGCGACTATATCCGTTGCCGGGCGCCCCACCTTTTCCAGAAGTCCCTGCAGCGTCACCGCCAGCCAGTCGAGGACGACCACAGGGCCGGACGCAATCTCAAGTCCTTCGGTGGTTTCCAGGAGAATTTTTCCCGAGAGGTCCGTTAGTGCCACTGTTGCGTGAGTGGCACCGATGTCAGCGGCGGCGACCAGCCTCGCCCCGGAGTTGAAGGCAAGGCGCGCCGACGGCCTGCCCCCGGTGGAGGCCGCGTCGGCTACCGGCACAACGAGCCCGAGGTCCATCAGTGGCTCCAGACGGGAATTGATCGCAGCGCGGCCCAGACCCGTGATACCCGCCAGCTCGGCCCGGGTTCTCGGCGGCCCGTCACGCAGTATCTGAAAAAGGTCGCTGGCTCCGAAGCCGCCGTTGCCGCTGATCATGTTTCTCCGTCTTTCCTCGGGGCTCTCAGGATACCGATGGCGTCGGGACCCTGACTCTTATTGCATCGCATGCACTAAGTATCGAACACCAACCCTAATCTGTCACCTAACCGATGAACATTGCGGCAAATCAACAATCTTTTGTTGATGGGTTGACAGAAGGTATGTGGCTCGTGCCACACTTGGTCTATGGAAAAGAACAGATCGACGACAGCCCCCTCCCGGCTCCGGGCCGGGTTCGTCGGCGCCGGGTTCATGGCTGAGGTGCACACCAGAGCCGCCCGTGCTGCAGGGGCAGAGATAGCCGGCATCGCATCCTCGAGTCCTGCCAGCGCTGCCCGGGCAAAGGAACGTCTGGGCGTCTTGAAGGCGTTTGCCTCGTTCCAGGACCTCATCGAGGACGACGCGATCGACGTCATCCACGTCTGCACTCCGAACGCCACCCACTTGGCTCTGGCAGAGGCGGCTCTGAAGGCGGGCAAACATGTCGTCTGCGAGAAGCCGCTGGCCACCAATGTGCAGGATGCAACGAAGCTTGTGGAGGTGGCTGCCGAGGCGGGCACGGTTGCGACCGTTCCCTTCGTCTACCGGTTCCACCCCATGGTCCGGGAAGCCCGCGACCGTATTGCATCAGGTGAGACGGGGCGGATCTCCACGATCCAGGGATCCTACCTTCAGGACTGGTTGCTGTCCCGGGACGACGACAATTGGCGCGTGGATGCCGGTGTCGGAGGACCCTCGCGGGCATTTGCCGACATCGGGTCCCACCTGTGCGACCTGATCGAATTCGTGACCGATGACCGGATCACTAGGGTCGGCGCGCTAAGCCGCACGCTCTTCGCCGGCCGCGCCAACCACGCGGATGTCCAGACTGAAGACCTCGTCACGGCAGTCTTCGAAACGCGCAATGGTGCCGTCGGAAACCTCTTGGTCAGCCAAGTCGCTCCGGGACGGAAAAACCGGTTGATGATCGAGATCTCCGGCTCCGAAAGCACGGTGCAGTTCGACCAGGAAGCACCGGAGACGTTGTGGCTGGGCAAACGGGCCGGCTCCCAGATGCTCGTCCGCGACCCGGGCGCCCTGTCGCCGGACGCAGCCCGACTATCCGTCCTCCCCGCCGGGCATCCGCAGGGCTATCAGGATGCATTCAATGCATTCGTCGCCGACACCTACGCCGCCATCGGCGGGGAAAGCCCCGAGGGCCTGCCCACATTCCGTGACGGACTCCGGGCCGCCGTCCTTACCGAAAGCATCCTCGAATCCAATAACAGCGGTCAATGGACCGAGGTTCCAGGCATCAAACAATTAGAAGGAGCCCAGCAGTGAAAATAATCCAGGTAGGCCTCGGCGCATGGGGCGCTTCATGGCTGAACGTCATTCACCAAAGCAAGTCCTGGGAGCTGGCCGGTGTCGTGGACGTCAACGCGGACGCCGCACGGGCAGCAGGTGAACAATACGGAATCCCTGCGTACGCAAATATCGAGGAAGCCCTCAACCACAAGGAATCCTTCGACGCTGTCCTGGTCATCGTTCCGCCCGAATACCATGCCGCCGTGGCCATCCCTGCCCTCGAAGCCGGTGTCCACACCCTGATTGAGAAGCCCCTCGCGCACAACCTTGAGGACGGCATCCGCATTATCGAAGCGGCGGAGAGGTCCGGCAAGCAGGCCATGGTGTCGCAGAACTACCGTTTCAAGCGCGCCGCACGGACCGTTCAGCGCCTCATCAGCGAGGGGGTCATCGGTGACCTCGAGCAGGTGTTCATCGACTACAAGAAGAACCCGCCGTTCGAGGGCTTCCGGCTCGAAATGGATGAACCCCTCATCGTAGACGCAATGATTCATCACATTGACCAGCTCCGAGGCATCGTCGGTGTAGAACCCACCACGGTGCGTGCGCGATCCTGGAACACGTCCACCTCCAGATTCAAAGGCAACGCCTCGGCCGTTGTGCAGTTCGACTGCGACAACGGTGCCCGCGTCGTTTACACCGGCTCGTGGAGCTC
>NZ_JCAXEA010000052.1:0-2774 GCF_059759125.1 Arthrobacter sp. GQ119
GGGCGCCATCACCTGGAAGAACAACGAGGTCACGATCAACTTCGCCTCACTGTTCGACACCGTGTTCCTCGCCGGCGCGGTGGAACGCTCCGGCGTCATGCATGTCGACCTGGATCCACTGCCGGTCGAGGAACGCCTGGGGACGCTCGCGGCGTTCCGCGAAGCCATCGAAACCGGTCAGAAGGCCGAAACGGACGTCACCGACAACATTCACAGCCTTCAGCTCGTCATGGCCACCGCCGACTCCGCCCGCCAGGACGGGGCACCCATTCCCCTGAAAACCAACGCCGAACTCTTCGGCAGCAACTAGCACTTCCGACCCGAGGAAGTGTCGAAATGACTGGAGAAACAACCATGCAGCCACAAACAACCACCGGCACCGCCGGCCAGGTTACCGGGAAGGCTGGCCCCGGCAAATCCGGGGACGAGTCCCGGTCAAGGCTTTCCGGCGTCGGCGACTTCATCGGCGCGCAGGGCCTGCTCGTCGTCGTCCTGCTCTTCGGTGTATTGCTGACATTCCTCAGCCCGGTATTTCTGACACCGCTGAACCTGGTAAACCTGCTCTACCAGTGCACCATCCTCGGTGTGTTCGCCATCGGCATGACCTTCGTGATTCTTACCGGCGGCATCGACGTCTCGGTAGGCTCGACGGCTGCCCTGGCGTCCGTGCTGTCCATGGGAGTTGTCGTCAACATGAACATGCCCCCGGCCATTGGTCTGCTGACCGGGCTCGTAGTCGGTGCGGGCGTGGGAGCCGTCAACGGTCTGATGGTCACAAAGCTGGGCATATCCCCACTGATCGCGACGCTGGCAACACTCTCCGCCGGGTCGGGGATCGCCTTCGCCTACTCCGACGGCGGCAACATCACACCCGTGCCGAAAGTGCTGACCGACATGGTCAGCGCGAAAATCGCCGGCATTCCGCTGCTCATCCCCGCCGTCTTGGTCCTGGCCTTCCTGGCCCATCTGGCGCTGACGCGCACGACCTACGGTCGCTCCATCTACGCCGTGGGCGGTAACAAGGAAGCGGCACTGCTGGCAGGTATCCGTGTCGACCGGGTCACGATGAACGCTTACATCATCGCCGGCCTCTCGGCGGGAATGGCCGGACTCCTGCTCACCGGCCGCCTGGCCTCCGGAAGCCCTCGCGCCGGCGACGGGATCGAACTGACCGTCATCGCTGCCGTTGTCATCGGCGGCACCAGCCTCTTCGGCGGCCAGGGAAACATCAAGGGCACCCTGCTGGGGGTGCTGCTGATCGCCATGGTCTCCAACGCCGTCAACCTTCTGGGAATCCCCTCCTCCTACGACAGGATCGTCCAAGGCGTGGTGATCTTCGCAGCCGCCGCCCTCGACGTTTACCGCTACAAGTACGTCCAAAAGAATCTGTCACGGAAACGCAAGATCGGCCCTCCGCCGGCGGTAGATCCGAAGGACGCGAGCAGCTCAGCCACGGGTCCTGGAAAAGACCAATCCGCCGGAACCCCGGCCTAACAGCACCCGTTCTACAGCCCCGGCGGCCCCGGCGGCCTTCAAAAGCACCCGTGGAATCATGAACAGAAAGAGTAAGTCAATGAAGACCTCACCGAAACTGATGGTCCTCGCGGCAATCTCCGCCGCTACCATCGCCCTCAGCGGCTGCGGGGCACCCGCTCCCGCCCAGCAAGGAAGCGGCGAAGCCAAGACCAAGAAAATCGCTGTCCTTCTCTACAGCCAGAGTTTTGAATTCATGGTCGCCCTCGGACAGGGCGTCAAAGACAAAGCGAAAGAACTGGGAGTGGAAGTTACCGTGCTGGATGCCAAGGGCGATTCCAGCACCCAGATCAGCCAGATTCAGGACCAGCTCGCCCAAGGCGTGGACGGTATAGTCCTGAGTCCGAACAACTCCGCCGAACTCGTCCCCGGGGTCCAGATGATCCACGATGCCGGAAAGACCGTCACCACCGTCGACTCCGTGATCCCCGGCGACCTTGCCGATGCTGCGGTCGCGTTCGACAACGAAAAAGCCGGAAAACTGGGCGCCGAAGCACTGGCCAAGCTAATGGGAAACAAGGGAACCGTCCTTGAATACCAGGGAGCCAAGGGCGCCTACCACGCGATTCTGCGCGGCAAGGGCTTCACCGAGGGCATTAAGCAGTTCCCCGACATCAAGGTCGTCTCCCGCGATGCGCAGTGGACGGCTGACAATGCCCTGTCCCTCACCGTGGATAACTTCACCTCGGATTCAAGCATCAGCGGGCTGTTCAGCCACAACGACGAAATGGTCCGGGGGATCACCTCCGGCCTCTCGCAGATCAACAAGGCCGCCCCGGTCGGAGCCGAAGGCCACATCCCCCTGGTCGGAGTCGACGGCACCCCGCTCGCCCTGGACCGGATCCGCAAGGGCGTCCAAGACGCCACGATGGACCAGAACCCCTTCGAAATGGGGGCCCTGGCCCTGCAGGCCGAAGTAGACCTGCTGGACGGGAAACAGGTGCCGAAGATGCAGCTGACCGACACCAAGCTCATCACTAAAGAGAACGTCGATGACCCCAAACTCTGGGGCAACATCTTCAAAGGCTAGAGCCCGCAAGCTCTAAAACTGCCGGGCCGACTCCCACCGCTGGCCCGGCAGCACCAACCAATTTCATTCAAGGAGAGAAAAAGTGTCCCGCTTCAAGTATTCCTACAACGCCATCGTCTACTACCAGGAAGAAATCGCCAAGGGAATCGACCGCGTCGCCCGCTACGGCTACGACGCCATCGAACTTGTCGGCGAACCGGCAACACACAAT
>NZ_JCAXEA010000053.1:0-2510 GCF_059759125.1 Arthrobacter sp. GQ119
GTCCAGCATGTACTCGAACGCCTGGTACCGCGGCTTGTAGGCCTGGGCCTGCTCGGCGGTGAACACGGCGTGCCACTCCGCACCGAGCTTGGGAATGCTGATGTCCAGGAAGCTGTCGTCCGCGTTGGACAAAGCCACCAGCTTGTAGTTCTCACCCATGAGCTTCAACGGAACCGGCACGTCCTCGTGCGCAACCCAGCCGCGCACAGCCTCAGCGAACGCCGCGCCGGCACCCTCGGTCGGCCCAATGCCCCAGCGCTTGCACACCCGGTCAAAGGAATCCTGCAGGATCGCCTCGTACGGCTTGTAATCGCCACACACCTCGTCGAACCGGTACCCACGGAACTGCTTCTTGAACGCAGGCCACTGCTCTTCAGAGATACGGCCATCCAGCAGACGACGCGTAGTGGGATCAATATCGAAGTTGATAAGCGTGCCATAGACATCAAAAGAGATGTACTTCGGCCGGGAGTTAGTCGTTGCCATGATTCATCCGTTCATAGAGATCTTCGGCCGGACGCCGGATTACCTGGCGCCCGCTTCGGTAAGTCTAGGTCGGGCATGGGGGCGCGTCGACGCGTTCCCCGGCCCGTTAGTGTCGACTCTAGGCTTCCCATTGTAGATTGTCAACAACTTCTGCCCAGGGTTCTTCCGGCCATATTTCGTGGACGTAACGCAGGGCATATTTTCGTCGATTGTTGACAATCAGCAATTCTAGGGGTTGCATAGTGACGGGGCCGAGCGAGATTTCGATCACAGCCGACATGCAGGACGCAAGAAGTCCGCTCCACGTCACTGCACGGCATGTCCGACCTGAGCAATAGAGAGAGCGTGGCCTGTCAGCCGCAGCTAAACACTCCTCTCTCGTTCGGCGGAATAACTTCACCTGAAACCCATTCGAAGGGAACCACCATGAAGACCATCAACAAAGTTCAGACCGCAGCCGCAGGCATTGCTGTCCTGCTGGCCCTCACCGCCTGTGGCGGCGCTGCCACCGGCACGCCGGCCGCTGGGGATGCAAAGTCCAAGACGTCGAACACCGCTGACATCTCGGAGGGCATCCAGCCTGACGCGGCCGCGGTGAAGCTGCTGCCGCAGTCCATCAAGGACAAGGGCGAGCTGACGGTTGCCATGGACCTGCACTACCCGCCGACGACCTTCCTGGCCGACGACAACACAACCCCGATCGGCCTGAACCCGGACATCGCCCGGCTGGTGGCCAAGAAGCTCGGCGTGAAGCTGAAGTTCGAGAACACCGCGTTTGACACGATCGTCCCCGGTATCGACGGCGGCCGCTACGACTTCACCGTCACCACCATGTCCCCCACGGAAGAGCGGCTGAAGGTGATGGACATGGTGAGCTACGTCAGCACCGGTGTGTCGGTGGCCGTGGCCCATGGCAACCCGCTGAACATCAGCAATGACGACATGTGCGGTAAGAACATTGCGGTCACCAAGGGCTCGAACGCCCAGCTGAAGCACCTGCCGAACGTCTCGAAGTGGACCTGTGAGGAAAAGGGCAAGCCGGCCATCAACGGCGTCACGCTGCCCAACGTCCAGGAAGCCCTGACGCAGCTGGCCTCCAAGCGCGTGGACGGCGTCCTCTACGACACCCCCGCGCTGGCCTGGGCCGCGGAGCAGCAGCCCAACACGTTCACGGTTCTGCCGAAGGTGGATACCCGCTCGGAGCACGTCAATGCCATTGGCCTGAAGAAGTCTTCGCCGCTGACGCCTGCCCTGCAGAAGGCCGTCCAGTCCGTCCTTGAGAGCCCGGAATACAAGAAGTCCCTTGACACCTGGGGCCTCAGCGGCGCGGCCATCACTACCGCCAACCTCAAGTAACGGGGCAGGCCATGCAAGAAACTACGATCGAAAGAAGTGAAACCCCTATGAGTGGGAAAGAGTCACATCTCAAACCACGCTTACGGCGGCGCAGCACTTTTGAATACGTCGCCTGGGTGGTCTGCAGCCTGATCGGTATCGGCATCCTGATCTCGGTCTCGACCAACCCCAACTTCAGGTGGGGCACGGTTGCCCAGTACTTCACCCACGAATCCATCGTCCGTGGCCTGATGCTCACCATCTTCCTCACGATCGCCAGCATGGGCCTCGGAACGCTCCTTGGCCTGGGGCTGGCAATCATGCGGTCCTCCAGCATCAAGCCGGTCGCGGCCACGGCCAGTGTCTACATCACGATTTTCCGTGGCACCCCGGTCCTGGTGCAGCTGATCTTCTGGTTCAACGTTTCCGCGCTGTACCCGAACCTGACCATCGGCATCCCGTTCACGGACATCGGCACCGCGATCGACATTAATGCCTTGATGGCACCCATCACGGCGGCCCTGGTCGGCCTGACGCTGAACGAGGCCGCGTACATGGCCGAGATCATCCGTGGCGGGTTCTCCTCGGTCGGCAAGGGCCAGATCGAGGCCGCCGACTCCCTGGGCATGAGCAGCGCGATGAAGATGCGCAAGGTCATCATCCCGCAGGCGATGCCCTCGATCATCCCC
>NZ_JCAXEA010000054.1:0-1840 GCF_059759125.1 Arthrobacter sp. GQ119
TCGAAGAAATCAACAAGCTCACCAAGGACGCAGGCATCGACGTCAGCTCCATCTGCAGCATCTGGTTCGGTGAGGAACGGGACCTGATCAACCCCAGCGCCGCCAACCGGCAGAAGGCCCTGGACTACGGAAAGTCCGTCGCCGACTTCGCCGCCGGTGTCGGCGCCCCGACCATCATCGTCGGACCATCCCCGGTGGGTAAGACCGAGGCGCTGGCAAGTGACGAACAGGAATGGGCCTGGGCCGTCGAAAACGTCCGCACGCTCGGCGAATACGCCGCCAGCGTGGGCGTCGACATCACCCTCGAACCATGGAACCGCTACGAGACGCACTTCCTCAACCGCCTGGACCGCGCCGTCGAGCTCCTCGACGCGACCGGTCTGACAAACGGTGGTGTCCACGGCGACCTCTTCCACATGAACATCGAAGAAGACACCATCCACGGCGCCTTCGCCAGCGCCGGCAGCAAGGTCAACCACGTCCACCTGGCCGATTCAAACCGTGCAGCCCCCGGCGTGGGACACATCGACTTCCGCCCCACGCTGCAGACGCTGAAGGACATTAACTTCGACGGTTACCTGACATTCGAACTCCTTCCCGCCGCCTCCAACCCCTTTGCGATGATGGCCCGCGGTGGCCACCTGGAGTTCCTGGACCCCTACACCGAAAAGGCCATCAATGAGATGAAGAAGCTGGAACAGGAGCTGTGGCCCAATGAGTAAGTACGAGTTCGGCGTCAGCACGTTCATCCTGGTCTCCCCTTTCACCGACCAGGACGTTGATCAGTTCGACGTTGCCAAGGAGATGGGCTACGACCTGATCGAGGTCTGCATTGAAGACCCCGCCGTGGTCAGTGCCGAAGCCCTGAAGGAAGCCTCGGAACGCACCGGGCTGCCAGTGTCCATCTGCGGCGCTTTCGGACCGGACAGGGATGTCTCCCATGAGGACCCCGCGAAGCGGCAACTGGGCATCGACTACCTGAAGCTGTGCGTGGACATCGCCCAGGCCGTCGGGTCCCCCCACGTGGCCGGTCCGATGTACTCCGCCACTGGCAAAGCCCGACTGCTTCCTCCCAAGGAACGCCAGCAGCAGCGCCAGTGGGCTGCGGACAGCCTGCGTGAAGTGGCAGACTACGCGGCCGAACGCGGTGTCACCCTGGCCATCGAACCGCTCAACCGGTTCGAAACAGACCTCGTCAACACCGTCGAGCAGGGCCTGGAACTGTGCGAGCTGATCGGCCGTGAAAACGTCGGACTGATGCTGGACACGTTCCACATGAACATCGAAGAGAAAAACATCGGCGAAGCCATCGTCTCGGCCGGTGACAAGGTCTTCCACTTCCAGGTATCCGAAAACGACCGCGGAACCCCCGGCAGCGGACACGTCCCGTGGTCCGAGACCTTTGAGGCGCTGAAATCGATCAATTACCAGGGTTCCATCGTCGTCGAGTCTTTCCTGCCCACCGTCGAGGAAATCGCGAAGGCCGTGTCCCTGTGGCGACCGGTAGCGCCGTCCATGGACGCATTGGCCCGCGACGGACTCACGTTCCTGAGGAGGGAACTGCCGTGACCGAGAAGCCCGGACACGCTCCGGCCATCGTCGAAGCGCGCAATCTCGTAAAACTGTTTCCGGGCGTCGTCGCCCTCTCCGGCATGAACTTTGAGCTCCATGCCGGAGAGGTGCACTGCGTTGTCGGCGAGAACGGTGCCGGAAAATCGACGCTGATCAAGACACTCAGCGGGTTCTACACCCCCGACGAAGGCGGCGTTTACGTCGACGGCAACCTCATGCACTCCAGCACCGTGGCCTCCAAGGCGGCCGGCATCGCCACCATCTACCA
>NZ_JCAXEA010000055.1:0-1825 GCF_059759125.1 Arthrobacter sp. GQ119
CTAGGAGACTGCTGAATTAGTCGCGGGTGGGGCGCGTCGGCTGGACTCACGGGCCTGGTGGTTAAGACTGGTCTTATGCAGGGACGCGAGGACGCGCAACGCGGGTATTTGGATGTGGAGGCGCTGGCCGGAGAGTTGTTGGCTCCGGGCAGCGTCTTCGCTTTTCTGGCTAAACATCGGGGGCGCCTGTTTCCGGATTCGATGATGGAGGACCTCTTTCCGTCGCGGCGGGGCCGGCCTTCGGTTCCGGCGCCGGTGATCGGTTCAGTGCTGGTGCTGCAGGCGTTGCAGGGCCTCTCGGACCGGGAAACAGCCGAGGCGTTGACCTTCGATCTGCGCTGGAAAGCCGCGTGCGGATACGGGCTGACTGATACCGCGTTCCACCCGAGCACGCTGACGTACTGGCGCAGGCGTCTGGCCGGCTCGGGAAACCCGCACCGGATCATGGAAGCCATCGCCGAAGTCGTCGCCGAAACCGGCATCCTGAAAGGCAAGCGCCGCCGGGCAGTTGATTCGACAGTTCTTGATGACGCGGTCGCAAGGCAGGACACCATTACCCAGCTGATCGCCGGGATCCGCCGCTTCGGCCGTGACGTCCCCGACGGCCAGGAACTCGTGGCCGCCCACGCGACGGGGTATGACTACACGCGCACCGGCAAACCGGACATCGCCTGGGACGACCAGGACGCCAAGGACGGACTGGTTACGGCGCTGGTCACCGACGCGCTGGCCCTGCTGGCCGCAGTCGATCCCGAGACCTCGGACGGCAGGGCAGCCGATGCGTACGCGCTGCTTGCACTGGTCGCCGGGCAGGACGTGGAACCGGCCGAGGACTCGGACGGGACCGACGGGCGGTGGCGTATCGCCCGGAAGGTCGCACCGGACCGGGTGATCTCAACCGTGGACCCGGACACCCGGCACGCGCATAAGACCCAGTCCCGGCAGCAGGACGGATTCAAGGCCCACATTGTCATCGAGCCCGATACCGGGCTGATCACCGCCGCGGAGCTGACCAAGGCCTCCGGACCGGAGAACAGTGACGGGGCCGTCGGTGCCCGGCTGATCGGCATGGATCCCACGATCGCCGGCACCAACGTGGACGTCCTGGCCGACTCGGCCTACGGTTCCGGGGAAATGCTCGCCGCTCTCGCCGGCACCGGCCATACCCCGGTGATCAAACCCTGGCCGCTGCGCCCGGCCATCGAAGGCGGGTTCACCCTCGATGACTTCATCGTCGATGAAGCAGCCGGCACCGCAACCTGCCCAAACGGTATCACCAGGAACATCACCGCCAAACGGCGGGTCACGTTCGGCGCCGCCTGCACCGGCTGCCCACTCCGGCACCGGTGCACCGCCTCACCCCGGGGACGCAAACTCGATCTCCACCAACACGATGCGCTGCAGCGCGAGCACCGTCAACGCGCCGCGGACCCGGCCTTCCGGGACGTTTACCGCAGGCACCGGCCGATGGTCGAGCGGTCCATCGCCTGGCTCACCCGCGGCAACCGACGCGTTCCCCACCGCGGTATCAGCCGGAACAACGCCTGGCTGCACCTGCGGATCGCGGGACTAAATCTGCGCCGCCTACTCGCCCTGGGACTGAGAGTGAACCAGGGATCATGGGCGCTGGGATAAACCACCGGCCGGACCCGGCCCATCGATAAAAATCCCTGGATGACACCCCAGATCTGAGGCAGAATATACGCAAGCGGGCGGAACGACCCCGTTGTCGCACCCAAGGGTGCTGACCAAAACACGCCGCTAGACGGCCATTGGTGGCGTTCCGCCCGCCCCACCACCCCGCTTATTCAGCAGTCTCCTAGGC
>NZ_JCAXEA010000056.1:0-1719 GCF_059759125.1 Arthrobacter sp. GQ119
ATCACGCTCCTGAGATCTGATGGGACCCCCGTATGGGGGGATTCGGTGATCCTATGCTGCCTAGAAAAGCATCGGCGCGAGGTTTTAGCCGCCCGTACCCCAAACCGACACAGGTGATCAGGTAGAGAATACTAAGGCGATCGAGAGAATTATGGTTAAGGAACTCGGCAAAATGCCCCCGTAACTTCGGGAGAAGGGGGGCCCCAACCTTGACCACCACTTGCTGGTGGGAGGGGATCGGGGCCGCAGAGACCAGGGGGAAGCGACTGTTTACTAAAAACACAGGTCCGTGCGAAGTCGCAAGACGATGTATACGGACTGACTCCTGCCCGGTGCTGGAAGGTTAAGAGGACCGGTTAGCCGCAAGGCGAAGCTGAGAATTTAAGCCCCAGTAAACGGCGGTGGTAACTATAACCATCCTAAGGTAGCGAAATTCCTTGTCGGGTAAGTTCCGACCTGCACGAATGGAGTAACGACTTCCCCGCTGTCTCAACCATAAACTCGGCGAAATTGCAGTACGAGTAAAGATGCTCGTTACGCGCAGCAGGACGGAAAGACCCCGAGACCTTTACTATAGTTTGGTATTGGTGTTCGGAGTGGCTTGTGTAGGATAGGTGGGAGACGTTGAAGCCCGGACGCCAGTTCGGGTGGAGTCATCGTTGAAATACCACTCTGGTCACTTTGGACATCTAACTTCGGCCCGTAATCCGGGTCAGGGACAGTGCCTGATGGGTAGTTTAACTGGGGCGGTTGCCTCCTAAAAAGTAACGGAGGCGCCCAAAGGTTCCCTCAGCCTGGTTGGCAATCAGGTGTCGAGTGTAAGTGCACAAGGGAGCTTGACTGTGAGAGAGACATCTCGAGCAGGGACGAAAGTCGGGACTAGTGATCCGGCGGTACATTGTGGAATGGCCGTCGCTCAACGGATAAAAGGTACCTCGGGGATAACAGGCTGATCTTGCCCAAGAGTCCATATCGACGGCATGGTTTGGCACCTCGATGTCGGCTCGTCGCATCCTGGGGCTGGAGTAGGTCCCAAGGGTTGGGCTGTTCGCCCATTAAAGCGGTACGCGAGCTGGGTTTAGAACGTCGTGAGACAGTTCGGTCCCTATCCGCTGCGCGCGCAGGAAATTTGAGAAGGGCTGTCCTTAGTACGAGAGGACCGGGACGGACGAACCTCTGGTGTGTCAGTTGTACTGCCAAGTGCACCGCTGATTAGCTACGTTCGGATGGGATAACCGCTGAAAGCATCTAAGCGGGAAGCTCGCTTCGAGATGAGATTTCCATACACCTAGCGTGTGAGAGGCCCCCAGCCAGACCACTGGGTTGATAGGCCGGATGTGGAAGCGAGGACTAACGACTCGTGAAGCTGACCGGTACTAATAGGCCGATAACTTACACCACACACCATCCCCGCAAACGGATTCAAAAGCGTTTGCAACCACGGGGTGGTAAAAAGAAACAAGACTGCTTGCGTCCACTATGTGGTTCCCAACCAACAAACCCGTTGCTTGAGAACCAACACAACTGAATAAACAACACCACAGTTGTAACACCACAGATTTCCCACACCACCCCACCGGGTGCGTGACGGGACACAGGGTTACGGCGGTCATAGCGTGGGGGAAACGCCCGGTCCCATTCCGAACCCGGAAGCTAAGACCCACAGCGCCGATGGTACTGCACCCGGGAGGGTGTGGGAGAGTAGGTCACCGCCGGACA
>NZ_JCAXEA010000057.1:0-1544 GCF_059759125.1 Arthrobacter sp. GQ119
TTCAACGGAGAGTTTGATCCTGGCTCAGGATGAACGCTGGCGGCGTGCTTAACACATGCAAGTCGAACGATGATCCGGTGCTTGCACCGGGGATTAGTGGCGAACGGGTGAGTAACACGTGAGTAACCTGCCCTTAACTCTGGGATAAGCCTGGGAAACTGGGTCTAATACCGGATATGACTCCTCATCGCATGGTGGGGGGTGGAAAGCTTTTGTGGTTTTGGATGGACTCGCGGCCTATCAGCTTGTTGGTGAGGTAATGGCTCACCAAGGCGACGACGGGTAGCCGGCCTGAGAGGGTGACCGGCCACACTGGGACTGAGACACGGCCCAGACTCCTACGGGAGGCAGCAGTGGGGAATATTGCACAATGGGCGCAAGCCTGATGCAGCGACGCCGCGTGAGGGATGACGGCCTTCGGGTTGTAAACCTCTTTCAGTAGGGAAGAAGCGAAAGTGACGGTACCTGCAGAAGAAGCGCCGGCTAACTACGTGCCAGCAGCCGCGGTAATACGTAGGGCGCAAGCGTTATCCGGAATTATTGGGCGTAAAGAGCTCGTAGGCGGTTTGTCGCGTCTGCCGTGAAAGTCCGGGGCTCAACTCCGGATCTGCGGTGGGTACGGGCAGACTAGAGTGATGTAGGGGAGACTGGAATTCCTGGTGTAGCGGTGAAATGCGCAGATATCAGGAGGAACACCGATGGCGAAGGCAGGTCTCTGGGCATTAACTGACGCTGAGGAGCGAAAGCATGGGGAGCGAACAGGATTAGATACCCTGGTAGTCCATGCCGTAAACGTTGGGCACTAGGTGTGGGGGACATTCCACGTTTTCCGCGCCGTAGCTAACGCATTAAGTGCCCCGCCTGGGGAGTACGGCCGCAAGGCTAAAACTCAAAGGAATTGACGGGGGCCCGCACAAGCGGCGGAGCATGCGGATTAATTCGATGCAACGCGAAGAACCTTACCAAGGCTTGACATGGACCGGACCGCCGCAGAAATGTGGTTTCCCCTTTGGGGCCGGTTCACAGGTGGTGCATGGTTGTCGTCAGCTCGTGTCGTGAGATGTTGGGTTAAGTCCCGCAACGAGCGCAACCCTCGTTCCATGTTGCCAGCGCGTAATGGCGGGGACTCATGGGAGACTGCCGGGGTCAACTCGGAGGAAGGTGGGGACGACGTCAAATCATCATGCCCCTTATGTCTTGGGCTTCACGCATGCTACAATGGCCGGTACAAAGGGTTGCGATACTGTGAGGTGGAGCTAATCCCAAAAAGCCGGTCTCAGTTCGGATTGGGGTCTGCAACTCGACCCCATGAAGTCGGAGTCGCTAGTAATCGCAGATCAGCAACGCTGCGGTGAATACGTTCCCGGGCCTTGTACACACCGCCCGTCAAGTCACGAAAGTTGGTAACACCCGAAGCCGGTGGCCTAACCCCTTGTGGGAGGGAGCTGTCGAAGGTGGGACTGGCGATTGGGACTAAGTCGTAACAAGGTAGCCGTACCGGAAGGTGCGGCTGGATCACCTCCTTTCTAAGGAGCACCTACAAA
>NZ_JCAXEA010000058.1:0-1363 GCF_059759125.1 Arthrobacter sp. GQ119
GCTACGCGGGCATCTTTGATGACCCTTCTATGTGGTCTGTCAAGGAAGGAGTGCTTGAAGTTCCCTGAAGATGGCCCGGGCCGCGTAGCGCTTCAGGGAACGTTTGATTTCCCGGTAGGTCCGGCCTTCCACGGTGCGCCGCTCGGCATAACGCCGAGTGGTTTCGTCATACCTCATGCGGACTTTCACGATGACGTCCAGGGCCATGTTCAGCTGCCGGTCACCGTGGCGGTTCAGCCGGTGCCTCACGGTGTTCCCGGACGATGCGGGCAACGGGGAAACGCCGGCAAGGGCTGCAAAAGCGGCTTCGGATCGGATGCGGCCGTGGTGCGAATACGCGCAAAGGATGACCGCAGCAGTGACCGGCCCGACGCCCGGGCGCGTCAGGAATCCCGGAGCGAGTTGCTCCACGAGATCCCGTAGTTGAGCTTTCATGCGGTGCAGGTGCCTGTCCGCGTCCTTGACCGCGGCCGCAAGCCGGACGGCTTCCTGGCGTGCGATCTGCTGGTCGACCGAATCGGAGACACACTGTCCCCAGCCGGCGATCATCGTGACCTGCGCACCGGTGAGGGCCTTGCGGGCATCAACGCCGAGGTCTGTCGTGCGCACCAGAGCGTTGAGGGCGTTCCGGTCCGCGGTGCGCCGGGTATCCAGTCCCTTGCGGCCCGTTAGCAACACGCGCAGTGCCGCGCGGAGCCCGTCGGCACGCGGCACCGCGAGACGGTCAGCCTGCCGGTGCAGAACCTGCCGGGCAGCTTCCAACGCGTCAATTGGATCGGACTTGCCGACACCGGCTCGGGCTTCTCGTCGCGGTGGTTTCACTTCCGCCACGGGAATGCCTGCCAGCTTCAGGGCGCGGGTCAGCCCGGCCCCGTAGGAGGAAGTGCCTTCAATCGCCGCGAGTACGCTGCCATTCGTGTTCCGCTTCATCCAGGCGATGGCCCGACGGATGGCAGCTGCCGTGGTGGGGAACGACTCGGTCCCCGTGCAGACACCGGTTGACGTGTCGACGATGGCGTAGGTGTGGGTTCTGGCGTGTGTGTCCACGCCCATGACGTGACGGTACTCTTCTGCAACGATGGTCATTGCGGGTCTTTCCTTCCCGGGAGCAGATGCCGTGAACTGGCGTCGGCCTGGAGAGGTTCTTTCGAGGCAGCTCTCTAATGAGTCACAGGTGGCACCCTGGACGACCTTCTATCAAGCCATCGGAAGAGGACAGGCCGGCGCCAGCCCCGCGAACGGACAGGTCATAAAAAAGACACCGGAATGGGTCAGAGTCAACGAGAGTCACGTTCAGCAGGACTGGCAGCCATCCTGCCAGCCAGGCACCAGGCCAGCCACCACCCATTAGAGAGTCAACGCG
>NZ_JCAXEA010000059.1:0-1327 GCF_059759125.1 Arthrobacter sp. GQ119
GACGGCACAGGTTGTCGCGGTGCCGTCTGGTCGTTAGACCGTTACCGGAGTCCGTGGCTGTGCGCCAGGGCGATGGCCTCGGTTCGCGACCCGACGTCGAGCTTCCTGAACAGGTTCCGCACATGGAATTTGACGGTGTTTTCGCTGATGCCCATTGCTGAGGCGATGGTGCGGTTGCGGTGTCCGGCGGCGAGGTGTTGGAGCACTTCGAATTCCCGGGACGCCAGGTTCCACCCGGCGACGTCCCCGGCCGGGCGTGCCCGCAGGTCCAAGGGGAGCGAGACGAAGATGTCTGCACCCCACCCTGGCATGACGTCCATCCGCAGCTGTCCGGTGAGCGCCTTGACCCGGCGCTGCAGGCCGCTGATGCTTGGCGTGTCGGCGGTGAGCGTCCCGCCGCCGTCGTCCCGTACGTTGATCAGCAGGTTATCGCCGTCGCAGTCCCACTGCGTCCGGATTCTGCTGATGTCGGTTTGTTCCATCATCGCCAGAACAAGTCCACGGACGATCGCCCGTGCCGCATGGGCAACTTCGCCGGGGAGGGCCCGTCCATTCAGCGGCGGTTCGATGAACTGAACCTCGATGCCGCTGAAGCCGGTGAGCGGCCGTAAGTCCTCCCGCAGCCGTTCGAAGGCTCTGGCGACGGGCTCTTCGACCAGATCTGTGGTGCGGTCGCTATGGGTGCGGAGCCCGATTAGAGCCTTGGTGGTGAGGTCAATGACGGTTGCGCGGGCTGCTGCATCGTCCAGGGAGGATGAGCGCAGGGCTGCCATGAGGGTCTCAAGGGTCGTGGAGTGCAGATCGGTGAGCTCCGCCGTCACGCGGACGCGTTCAGCTGATGCTGCCCGGGACTCCAACAGGTAGGACGGCGGAGCGTCGGCCACCCTCTCCTGGATCCGCCGGGCAGCAATGCGCCACAGGTACGTCACCACGTCCAGCCCGTCGTTCTGCCCTGGATCGGCCGGTTCAGGATCGGTCAGGACGAGGAGGGCATGGCTGGAGGCGTGTTTCAGGGCCAGTACAGGCCGGGCCCGGCCAGCGAGCTCGGCTTCGCCGAACCAGGGCGCCTCATCTGACAGGGTGGCACGAAGATCGTCAAGCTCGGCGATGGAGACCCGGGAAATGATGTCTTCATCGCCCGCCTTCTTCTGCGGCCGCCCCGTGCAGTCTTCGGTGAAGATGACCAGGGCGCTGCTTTTCAGGTAGGGCAGTGTGGCATCACGCAGCCTCTCCGCTATCTGGGTCAGGGAGGCATCGGCCAACGCTGCGACGGTCTGCAACAGCGGCCAAGGCAGATCTGAAACGGTCATAGTGGATTCCTTCAGGG
>NZ_JCAXEA010000006.1:0-208795 GCF_059759125.1 Arthrobacter sp. GQ119
GATGGTCGGCGTCAACACCGGCATCGTTTCCAACCCGGCAGCACCCTTTGGCGGGGTCAAGCAGTCGGGGCTGGGACGCGAAGGCGGCAAGGTCGGCATCGAGGAATTCCTCGAGATCAAATACACCGCAATAGCAATCTGAGAACTCCGGTTCAGATGAGCGGATCAATAGCAGCCAAAGGCCTGTTCGCCATGGAGGGAAGGCCCACCGCGCAGCTGATCGCCGATCAGCTGCGCGAACAAATCATCCAGGGAATCTTCCACCCCGGAGAGCAGATCAACGAATCCATCCTCGCCGTCCAACTGAACACCTCCAGGAGCCCCGTCCGGGAAGCCGTGCAACGCCTGTGCCAGGAAGGCATCCTCACCAGCCGACGCAACCGTGGCGTGTTCGTGCTCGAAATCTCAGCCCGGGACAGCAAGGAAATCTACGCCGTGCGTGAGGCTGTGGAAACAAACGCCGCAGATTCCCTACTCAACAGCACACCCAAACACATCAAGAACACCTGCCAGGCCCTGAAAACAATCCTCAGGAACATGAAAAGACAAGTGGACGCAACCAACTGGCAATCAATTGCCCAACTGGACATGCAATTCCACACCACAATCGTCGCAGCCGCCGGCAACAGCAGAATGACCAGAATCTACGAAACCTTGGCCGCCGAATCAACAATGTGCATTCGCAAGCTGGAAATCTCCTACCCACAAGCACAGACGCTGATCCAAGAGCACGAGCACATCCTCAGCTTCCTCGAAACGGGCAACAGGGAAGAACTCCGGAGAGCCCTCAAACACCACATGCAAAAGGCCGTCGACGACCTCACCACCACAACCCCAAACCAGGAAATCAAGCCCACAACCAGAACCCTGGCAAACTGAAAACCAGAGAAGGCCAAGTCCACAGGACCTGGCCTTCTCTGGCTTGACCGGTCCTGCGCAGCCGTGAGTCCCTCGGGTGGGCAACATAACGGCAGACGCCGTCCGCAACGACGGTGTGGTCTACTGCCCTACAGTTGACGACGCTGTACCATGAAGGCATGGCTGAGCAGATTAAGATAGTGCATTCGTCCACGGTGCAGCAGGTCGCGGATGGTCTCACAGCCATGATCCTGAGCGGAGGACTCAAGCCAGGTGAACGCCTCAGGGAGAGTCTCCTCGCCGACAACCTGGGACTTTCCAGGAACACTGTTCGTGAAGCCGTCCGCATAGTTCAAGCCGGCGGCCTCATTCGTCACCGCGCAAATCAGGGCGCGATCGTTTGGGACCCCACCGACGCGGAGATCATGGACGTCTACAACGCGCGGTATCACCTGGAGACCACAGCCGCACGGAGCATCTCCGAAAGCACCTCCATGGACGAGGTTCACGCCGCCATGGAGGAGTTCCGGGCAGTTTTGAAGAGTGGAGATCCATTCAGGATTGTCGAGAAGGACCTTGCGGTTCACAGCGCGATCGTCGGGCTCCTCGGAAGCCAGAAGTTGAGGATCTTCTATCAGCAATTGGTGACCGAACTGAGGTACTTCATGTTCGTGCTTTCCATTGAACATCACGAGTACGAGGACCCGGATACTCTCGAAGCCGAGCACCAAAACATTGTTGACGCGCTTGACTCGCGTGACCCAGTCCTGGCGGAGAAGGTCATCTCAGACACGATCATCCAGTATCGGGAATCGATCCGAGGCATTATCGCCGAGAGGCATACAGCAAGCTAAGCGAGCTGCAGGAACCCCTCCCCCGACGATGACACACCGAAGCTTTTTGGTCCTAGCCCCGTTCTGCAATGCGCGGCGGGAGCGCCTCCCGGCGGAGCACGGCGATGACGGCCCGCTTGGCGCCTGTCCTGCCGGTTGTTATGCCGGCGCTACCGGGGAGAGGGCGTCGATGGCCGTCAGGACGGCTGCCGTGAATTCCGACGTCGACGACGTTCCACCGACGTCGCGGGTGCCGTGACCGTCGCGCAGGGCCGATTCGAACGCGGACTGCAGGTGCTCGGCGGCTTCGGGATGACCGAGGTGCTCCAGCATCATGGCTCCGGACCAGATCTGTCCTACCGGGTTGGCCAGTCCCATCCCGGCGATGTCCGGCGCCGAACCGTGCACCGGTTCGAAGAGGGATGGGAACTCCCCCTCCGGGTTCAGGTTGGCGCTTGGCGCAACGCCGATGGAGCCAGTGACGGCGCTGCCGAGGTCGGAGAGGATGTCTCCGAGGAGGTTGGACGCGACGATGACATCCAGCGTCCAAGGCTTCAGGACCAGATGCGCAGCCAGGGCGTCCACCAACTCGTGGGTCACGGTCACGCCGGGATACTGCCGGGCGGTTTCCTCCACCACTTCGTCCCAGAACGGCATGGTGTGGATGATGCCGTTGCTCTTTGTCGCGGACGTCAGCCTACCCTGGCGGGAAGCAGCAAGCGTGGCAGCGAAGCGGGCCGCGCGTGAGACTCCAAGTCGGGTGAACATGGTTTCCTGGACCGCGCTCTCGTGCGGCAGGCCGCGGTACATCCGCCCGCCGACCTCGGAGTATTCACCTTCGTTGTTCTCCCGAACGATCAGGATGTCGATCGGCTTGTCCGACGCCAGCGGCGAGGTCACGCCGTCGAGCGTCTTCACGGGTCGGAGGTTGATGTACTGCTGGAATTCCCGGCGGATCGGGATCAGCAGGCCCCACAGCGATTCCGTGTCCGGAACCTCCGGGGAGCCTACGGCGCCCAGGAAGATCGCGTCGTGCTTGGCGAGCTGTTCCAGCCCGTCAGCCGGCATCATCCGCCCGTGCCGGCCGTAGTAGTCTGATCCCCAGTCGAAATAGGTGAACGCCAAGTTGAGAGAGTGAATCGATGCTATCCGCTCGAGGCAGGTGATGGCCGCGGGGACGACTTCTTTGCCGATGCCGTCGCCGGCGATCACGGCAATGCTGTGGGTGCTGCTCATGAGGATGTCCGTTCCGTCAGGCCGCCGACGATCTGCCAGCGGGCCGTTGAGCCGCCAAGGTTGATGATGGTGTTCTTGGGTTCGGTCATCTCGCGGACCGAGTGCCGGATGCCTTCGCGTCCCACCCCCGATTTCTTGAAGCCGCCAAACGGCATCGAGTCGATCCGGACGTCGCTGGTCTCATTGATCACCACAGCGCCGACGTGCAGTTTCTCCGCTACGGCCAGGGCCAGATCAATGGACTGGGTGAAGACCCCGGCCTGGAGACCGAACTCGGTGGTGTTCGCCGCATACACCGCGTCCCGGACCTCGATGAACGGCAGGATGCTGACCACCGGCCCGAATACCTCATCCCGGATTACCCGGCACTCAGTGGGCACATCGGTCAGGACGGTCGGCTCGTAGTACGCGTTCCGGCGGGCCCCGCCGACATGGACAGTGGCGCCGGCCGCTTTGGCTTCTTCCACCCATTCCTCCACCCGCCGGGCCTCCGCCTCGGAAATCAACGGCCCGACATCGGTGCCCCGGTCAAGCTTCGGCCCCGTCCTGAGCGCCCTGGTACCGGCGGCGACCTGCTCCAGGACCTCCTCGAACAGCGAAGTGTGCACGTAGACGCGTTGAACCGAGAGGCAGTTCTGCCCAGCCACACCAAAGGCTCCGGCCACGATGGCATCCGCTGCTTTAATCGGATCCGCGTCAGCGCACACGATCGTGGCGTTGTTCCCGCCGAGCTCGGACAGGATCTTCTTCGCCCCCGCCGCCGCGGCGATGCGTTCCGCCGTCGCAGGACCGCCGGTAAAGGAAATCAGGTCCACCCGGGGATCGGTGACAACGGCCTCGGACACGCCCGGCCCGGAGACGATCGCGGCGATCCGCCCCGACGGGACGCCCGCTTCCAGCAGCAGCTGGACAAAGGCCAGCCCGGTCAGCGGCGTGCGCGTGGAGGGCTTGAGCACGACGCCGTTCCCGCCGATGAGGGCAGGGCCCAGTTTGTGCGCCACCAGGTTTAGGGGGTCGTTGAACGGAGTGATCGCCGCGACGATGCCAACCGGCTTCCGGCTGTACCAGCCGATCTTGCCCGCACCGGCCATGCTGTCCTCGAAACCCAGGTCTCCCCCGCCAGCTCGTCGGAGGCCGCGGCGGAGAGCCGCAGGGTTTCGGCGCAGCGCCGCACCTCACGTTCGGCTTCGGTGATGGTCTTGCTGCTTTCGGACGCAATGATCCTCGCAAAGCGCACGGACTGCTCGCTCAGCAGGCGGGTGGCCTTTTCGAGAGCCTCCCTGCGTGAGCGCAACGGCCAGTCCTCGTGCTGCAGGTGGCGGTGGATGTGCGTGATTGCACGCCGGACGTCCTGGGGCGAAGAGGAGCAGACCCGGCCGAGCAGGATGCCGTCTTCAGGATCCCGAATTTCCAGAACCATGTCCGTGGTCTGCCATTGGCCTTCGAGGAAGGCACCCCCGGGAAGGCCTGCAACCTCGGCACGGCCGTAGCCTGTATCCGGGCCGGCTTCAATAACCATTGTGGATGAAGTCATGGGAGTCCTTTCCTGCCTATTTGACTCGGTCGATGATTTTTGCGGCTCCACCAATGAAGGGCAGGAACCAAGGCGGGCCGAAGTGGCCCGGCACGGGCGGATTCTTCAGGCCTTCCCACACGTTCGCGGACTTGTCGCCGGCCATGTAGTGGGCCATGCGCTTGCCCATGTGGGCTGCCATCTGCACCCCGTGTCCGCTGTAGGCCAAGGAGTAGTAGAGCCCGTCGTGGACACCGGCGTGGACCATCTGGTCCATGGAGAGGTCCACCAGTCCGCCCCAGATGTAATCCACCTTGGCGTTCGACAGGTACGGGAAGAGCTCAAGCATGGCCTTGCGCAGGATCTCCGCGCTCTTGACGTCCGAGTCCGGGCTGGACAGCGCGAAACGGGCCCGGCCGCCGAACAGCAGACGGTTGTCCGGCGTAATCCGGAAGTAGTAACAGAGCATCTTGCTGTCCGAGGCCATCCGCCGGTTCGGCAGGATCCGATTGAGCACGTCTTCGGGCAACGGCTCCGTACAGATGATGAAGCTGCCCACCGGGATAACCCGGCGCTGCAGCCACGGTGTGACGTTGCCGGTGTAACCGCTGGTAGCCACCAGGACCTGCTTGGCCCTGGTGATGCCCCGGGTGGTGTGCACGTCGTGCACCGTGCCCGAAACCTTCTTCAGCTCCGTGACACCGGCTTCCTCGCAGATATCCGCCCCGGCGGCAACAGCCGCCCCGCCCAACCCATGCACAAACTTCCCCACGTGCAGCCCTGCTCCCAGTGGGTCCAGCATGGCCCCCTGGTAGAAGTCCGTGCCGATTTCACTGTGGATCTCGGACTTGGGGATAACGGTGACATGATGGTCGGCCAGGGCGGCCATCTTCTCCTGCGACCTCAGGAACCCCTCATAGTGGGACTTGTGGAAGGCCAGCGAGAGCTTTCCGTCCCGCTTGTAGTCACACTCGATGCCATTGTCATGCACCAGCTTCTCGATGCTGTCGATGGCGTCGTTGTATTCACGGAACATCTCCACGGCACGCGCGGCGCCGTAGCGCTTCACCGCCGTGCTGAAACCGATGGCCAACCCGGTCGTCGCCATTCCCCCATTACGGCCCGACGCGCCCCACCCAACAGTGTGGCGTTCGAAAACGGCAACGCTGGCGCCCTGCTGGGCAAATTCCAGGGCCGCGGAGAGTCCGGTGAAGCCGGCGCCGATGATTGCCACATCGACGTTCTCGGGAACCGGAGTGCGCCGGTAGTCCCCGGATGGTTCGGCAGTGTCCAGCCAATAGGGGTTGAGTTTCACGGGTTGACCTTTCGCCTCGACGTCGGTTTAGAGACCGAGGTGCTTGTTGACCTCGTCCAGGGACTTAACGGTGTTGTAGTCGTAGCCCCCGGTGATGGGGTCATAGCCACGGTCCAGCACCCAGAGGTTACGGAAGCCCATGTCGTGCATGGGGTGCATGTCGTACCGTGTGTGAGAGGCGATGTGCAGGAAGTCCTCCGGCTTGGCGTTCAGGGTATCGAGCATGTACTCGAACGCCTGGTAACGCGGCTTGTAGGCCTGGGCCTGCTCAGCAGTCAACACGGCGTGGAAGTCAGCGCCGAGCTTGGGAATGCTGATCTCCAGAAAGCTGTCGTCGGCGTTGGACAGAGCCACCAGCTTGTAGTTGTCGCCCATGAGCTTCAGCGGAGCCGGCACGTCATCATGGGCACCAAAGCTGCGTACAGCGTCAGCGAACTCTGCGCCCGCACCAGGGGTCGGCCCGATGCCAAAGAACTTGCATACCCGGTCAAAGGAATTCTGAAGGATCTCCTCGTAGGGCTTGTAGTCGCCAAGGACCTCGTCGAACCGGTACCCGCGGAACACCTTCTTGAACGCAGGCCACTGCTCTTCAGGCAGACGCCCCGCGAGCAGCCGGCAGGTAGTGGAATCAGTATCCCAGTTGATCAGCGTGCCGTAGATATCGAAGGAGATGTACTTCGGCCGGTTGGAGTCTGCCATGATTCGTCCGTTCATTGAAGTTTGGAGAGGCCACATGCGGCCTTCGGCTTTTATGAGGTGTCTGGGCTCCACGGCTTCCCTTGGTGGTGAAGATCCGGCCGCCCAGTACGTCGACTCTAGAGTCCCGCCGCAGTTGTTGTCAACAGTTGAACAGTTGACTAGTAGACAGGTCTTTATTGTTGACAGTTGAGCAATTGCGTACTTGTATTAAACGTGAACTGAGATCCAGATCACAGTCCATTGAAAGTAGAGCAGTGACCAGATCTGCATCTTGTTCAGCAGAAATATGCCCCGATTGTCCTCAATATCGACCTGACCCAAGGATTAACTTCGTCTGAGGGGCATGCGAAGGGAACCACCATGAAGACCAGAAACAAATTCCAGACTGGGGCCGCCGGGCTTGCTGTCCTGCTTGCCCTCACCGCCTGTGGCGGTACGGCAACGGACACCCAGGGAACGGACATTCCCAAGACTCAAAACACCCGTGACATCTCCGAAGGTGTCCAGCCGGATGCAGCCGCCGTGGCGTTGCTGCCCGAGTCCTACAAGGCCAAGGGGGAGCTGACCGTGGCGATGGATCTAAGCTCCCCGCCAATGACCTTCCTCGCCGAGGACAACACCACCCCCATCGGCGTGAACCCGGACCTCGCCCGCCTGGTCGCCAAGAAGCTGGGGCTGAAGCTGAAGTTCGCAAACACCGCCTTCGACACCATCATTCCCGGCATTGACGGCGGCCGCTACGACTTCACCGCCACCACCATGTCCGCCACGGAAGAGCGGCTGAAGGTCCTGGACATGATCAACTACCTCAAGGGCGGCTCGGCCGTCGCGGTACCCCACGGCAACCCGAACAATCTGACCAACGACACGCTCTGTGGCAAGAACATCGGTGTAACCAAGGGCTCCACCCAACAGCTGAGGCACCTGCCGAACGTCTCGAAGTGGAGCTGCGAGGAAAAGGGCCAGCCGGCCATCAACGGCGTGACACTGCCCAACATCCAGGAGGCCCTGACGCAGCTGGACTCCAAGCGGATCGACGGCGTCTTCTACGACGCCAGTGCCCTGGCCTGGGCCGACGAGCAGCAGCCGGACCACTTCACCATCCTGGAGCCGAGGATGGATACCCGCACGAACACCAACGTCGCCATGGCACTGAAGAAGGGCTCACCGTTGACACCGGCCCTGCAGCAGGCCATCCAGTCCGTTCTGGAGAGCCCGGAATACAAGGAGTCCCTGGAGTACTGGGGCCTGGCCGAATCAGCCATCACTGAAGCCGAAATCCGCTAACTCCCCCTAACCCAACCCAGCGGCTCCGGCAATCCATCGTCTTGTCTGCATCGACGGCATGGCGAGGGTCAAGCATGCATCCACGCAACCCGCTGCCCCATACAAGCCATGGAATCCTTGCTAGATCCGTCGGGAACGTGTCATACTTTGGCCTGTAGAACTGTTGAACAGAAGAACAGCAGAACATCCGATTCGGGCCAGCATGACGGGTTGTGAATCACAGCAGCTGGCTTCAACCCCCAACTTATTAATTCCCTACTCATCGAATTACCCACTAGCGGCAGGAGCCCAGGACATGAATGTCAGCACCGACTCCGAATTTATCGACGCCGTCGCATCAGAGAGCGGACTCCTTGTGGAACAGTCTCAGCTCGCCGACTCAGCTGTCCTGGAGCTCCTTGAACAGTCCTACGGCCTGAACGGCAACCTGAAACGCATTCCCACTGAGAAGGACGAGACTTTTCGTCTGCAGGACGGAAATGACATGTATCTTGTCAAGCTGTCCACAGCCGATGAGGATCCGGTGATAGTCCACCTGCAGACGGCTTGCATGGAGCATCTGGAGCGGACTGCGCCCGAACTTCCGGTGCAGCGTGTAGTAAAGAGCCTTACGGGGAGTACCGAAGTCCATATTCCGTCACCGGAAGGACCCTTTGACCGGGTGCTTCGGGTGATGCGCTTCATGCCAGGCGAGTTGCTGGCCCACCACGGGGCGTCGGCTGGCCAGCTTCAGTTGGTGGGCTCAAGCCTTGCCCGTCTGGGTGTTGCTTTGCAGGACTTCGATCATGCCCGCGCCGACCGTTTGCTCCTGTGGGACCTGAAACACTTCCACCGGATGCGGCCGCTGCTTGACTATGTCGATGAGCAGCACAAACGCTCCCTGGCCGAAGACATTTTCGACCGGTTCGACGAGACAGTGGTTCCGCTGCTGGACACCCTGACCTCTCAGGTAGTCCACGGCGATTTCAGTCCGTTCAATATCCTCGTCGACCCGGACAGCGCGGACTACGTGACCGGGATTATCGACTTCGGCGACGCGGTGCGGACACCGGTGATCTTCGACCTCAGCGTCACCATGGCCAACCTCCTGGGAGCAGATCCGTCCAGCCCCTGGGAGCACGCACTGCACGTCATGGATGGCTATTTGAGTACCAGTCCGCTGCCCGTTCAGGAGTTGGAGGCCCTGATCATCTCAGCCCAGGCCCGCCTGCTCCTGCGGGCCCTGATCACGGGGTGGCGGGCAAGCCAATTGCCCCAAAGGCGCGATTATCTGCTCTCCCACTCCAAGCCGGACTGGGACCGGCTCGCCGCCACCGCCGCCGCCTCCGCACCAAAACTGCCTTCCACACCCTGAACCAGACGCACTAGCCTCAAGGAGAAACCATGGACAACTCTTCCCAGATCATCCGCAAGCCGTCCAAACCCATGGTCAACGGCTTTGATCCCAACCGCCTTAGCGAGCTCCCGGACCAGATGCAGAAGAGCATCCGGCGCCGGGACCAGAGCCTCGGACCCGGATACCGGCTCTTCTACGACAACCCCCTGGAAATCGTTCGCGGCAAGGGCGTCACGTTGTTTGACCGCGAGGGAAATGACTACCTCGACGTTTACAACAACGTCCCCTCTGTCGGTCATGCCCACCCGCGGGTCATCGCGGCCGTCCACGAGCAGATGCAGACGCTGAACACCAACACCCGGTATGTTCAGGAATCCATCCTCGACTACTCCGAGCAGCTCCTTTCCACGTTCCCCGCCGAGCTTGGCCATGTCATGTTCACCTGCACCGGGTCCGAAGCCAACGACCTCGCCATGCGCGTGGCAAAATACGCCACCGGAAACCAGGGCATCATCGTCACCTCCGGCGCGTACCACGGCCTGACAGCCGAAGTGTCCTCCTTCTCGCCGTCCCTGGGCGTCGGTGTGCCCCTGGGTGCGAACGTCCGGGTCATCGACGCCCCGGACGCCCTGCGGTACTCATCGGATCAGGGGTCCCTGGAGGATCACCTGCGGAACCAGGTCCGTGCCGCCATCGCCGACCTGCACCGGCACGGCATCGGAGTGGCGGCCTTCATCGCCGACAGCATCTTCTCCTCCGACGGTGTCTTCGCCGGCCCGACAGGCTTCCTGCGCCCGATCATTGAGGAAGTCCATGCTGTGGGCGGCCTGTACATCGCGGATGAAGTCCAGCCCGGATTCGGTCGTACGGGCGAGGAATGGTGGGGCTTCCAGCGTCACGGAATCGTCCCGGACATCGTCACCATGGGCAAGCCCATGGGCAACGGCATCCCCGTCGCGGCGGCAGTCTTCAAGCCCGAACTGCTTCAGGAGTTTGGCAAGAACATCCGCTACTTCAACACCTTCGGCGGGAATTCCGTAGCCATCGCGGCGGCCCAGGCCGTCCTGGACGTGATCCGCGAGGAATCGCTGATGGAAAATTCGTTCAAAGTTGGCGCAAAGATCCTCACTGAACTGAAGGACCTCACTCAGGGCTTGGACCAGGTCGCAGAAGTCCGCGGAAGCGGCTTGTTCGTAGGAGTCGATATGGTGACTGATCGCTCCACGCTGACCCCTGATGGCGATACGGCCGCTGGCATCGTAAATAGGCTCCGGGAAGAACGGATTCTCATCTCGGCCTGCGGCGCCCAGGGCAATGTCCTGAAGCTCCGCCCCCCGATGCCGTTCTCCATGAATGACGCCGACCGCCTAATCGAAGCACTGGGTCGTGCCTTCAAGGAACTGCGGTAAGGCCCAGCACCAACCCGGTCAGCGTAGATGCTGACACCAACTGCTTGGGGAGTGTCTTCCACCGTGAAGGCACTCCCCAAGGCGTTAAGGGCCCGAATCCGCCCCCGTCCAGCGTTGGGATACGAGGCCCGCGACCTGCCCGCGCGAGCTTAGCGAGATGCACTCTCTCTGGTTTCGCAATAGTCTGGCCGGGTGGATACAAGCACCGTGAACCCCGGCGAACAGGTTGGCAGGCAGTCGCGCATTCTCGAAGCTGTACTGGACCTGCTGTCGCGCCACGGCATCTCAGGTGTCAATATGCGTGCAGTGGCGCGGGAAGCCGGCGTCGCACTGGGACTCGTGAATTACTACTACGAAGACAAGTCGAGCTTGATCCGTGCTGCCTTGCACCGAATGGACGAGCACGATCTTATGCTGGTCGCGCCCGACCCGGGGTCGCCCCCGGACGAACAGCTCCGAAAGGCCCTCCGGCGCGTTGCGGCCGCGGAACTCCTGACCACACGGTACCTGTCTCTGCGTCTCCACCTGTGGGCTCTCGCGCAAGCCCATGAAGACTTTGCTCTGATCAATGCGGCTGCCTTCGAGCGGTATCTCGATGGGCTCGCTACGCTGATTGGGAATGCCAAGCCCGAACTTTCCCGCGATGAATGCAGGGAGCGGGCAGCCGACATTGTCGTCGTGCAAAACGGCATGTGGCTGACAGCACTCCTTGGCGTGGACAACGCCTCCATCCAGCGAAGCATCACCCGCACGGAGCAGATCGCCTTCGCCGCTTCGCGATAAACGCACGGCCTACGCGTCTCGGAAGTCCCAAGCCCACTTCGCCGGGCGGGTACCACTCGCGATTAGCCTTGAACATTTGTTCAGCACAAGTCTTGAACACTTGTTCAACCTGAACTATTCTGCTTTGTATGACCCAAGCCACACAGTCCAGCTCCGAAGGCTTCTGGTGGGCGGGCTGGCCCCGCACAACGGTGGCAACACAGCGTCAAGTATTAGACCTACCCGGTCCAGAGGGACCTGACCGACCGGCACAGCGGCTGGAAGCAGCCATGGCTGCAACCGCATGGCTGCTTTCCGCCCGAGGCGGATTGGAACCCGGATACAAGACCGTCGATGAGCCTGTCGCCGTCGTATTACTGGTCGCCGTACTACTAAGGAGACACTATGACCGAAACCGCATCCACCCTGTTCATCAACGGCTCGTGGGAGCCGGCGGCGTCCGGCGCGGTGCGCAAGATCCGCAACCCCGCCGACGGCGAACTGGTCGCCACGGTGTCCGAGGCCGGCCGGGAAGATGCCGAGCGCGCCATCGCTGCGGCCCGTGCGGCCTTCAACTCCGGCATCTGGGCCTCGGTCCCGGCACCTGAGCGCGGGGCCTTCCTGCTCAAGGTCGCCGCGGAACTGCGCGAGCGCCGCGAGAAGTTCGCCCGCGCCGAATCGCTGGACACCGGCAAGCGGATCGCCGAAAGCCGGATCGACATCGACGACATCGCCGCCTGCTTCGAATATTTCGGAAGGCTCGCGGGGCAGCAGGCGGGCCGCGTGGTCGACGCCGGGGACCCCGCCGTCCTGAGCAGGATCGTCTACGAACCGGTGGGTGTCTGCGGCCTGATCACGCCGTGGAACTACCCGCTGCTCCAGGCCGCGTGGAAGATCGCGCCCGCCCTGGCCGCCGGCTGCACGTTCGTGCTCAAGCCCTCCGAGCTGACCCCGTCCACCGCCATCCTGGCCATGCAGCTGCTGCAGGACCTGGGCCTGCCGGACGGCGTCGCCAACCTCGTCACCGGCGCCGGCGCGGAGGCGGGTGCACCGCTCTCGGAACATCCCGCCGTCGACCTTGTCTCTTTTACCGGCGGACTGGAGACCGGAAAGCGCATTGCCGCGGCAGCCGCCGGCACCGTGAAGAAGGTGGCGCTGGAACTCGGCGGCAAGAACCCCAACGTGGTGTTCGCCGACGCGGACTTCGACGCCGCCGTCGACAATGCACTGAACGGGGCCTTTGTGCACTCGGGGCAGGTCTGCTCCGCCGGAGCGCGGCTGGTGGTCGAGGAATCGATCGCCGAGCGCTTCGTCGACGAGCTGGTCCGCCGCGCGCAGGGCATCCGTCTAGGCGGCCCGTTCGACGAGGCTACCGAAACCGGGCCGCTGATTTCCGCGGCCCACCGGGACAAGGTCCACGCCTACGTCCAGCGCGGCGTGGAGGAGGGTGCCCGGCTGCGGTGCGGCGGTGCGGCACCTGTCGGGGAGAAGTACGACGCCGGTTTCTACTACCAGCCAACCGTCCTGGACCGCGTACACAAGGGAATGTCCGTCGTCGTGGACGAAGCCTTCGGCCCGGTAGTGACCGTCGAGACCTTCCGCACCGAGGACGAGGCCGTGGCGACCGCCAACGACACTATCTACGGGCTGGCCGGCGCTGTCTGGACCCAGGACGCCGGCAGGGCGCAGCGCGTGGCCGGCCGGCTGCGGCACGGGACCGTCTGGATCAACGACTTCCATCCCTACCTCCCGCAGGCCGAGTGGGGCGGCTTCGGCCAGTCCGGCGTCGGCCGCGAGCTTGGCCCGACCGGCCTGGCCGAATACCAGGAACCCAAGCACATCTACCAGAACACCAGCCCGCAGGTAACCGGCTGGTTCGCTGACCACGGCAAGGAGAACTAGATGCACATCGACAACGTGGAGAACCTCGACGACCGCGAGTTCGACTACATCGTCATCGGCGGCGGATCCGCCGGCGCTGCGGTCGCCGCCCGCCTGAGCGAGGACCAGGACGTGTCCGTGGCGCTGGTGGAGGCCGGCCCGGACGACCGCGGCGTGCCCGAGGTACTGCAGCTCAACCGCTGGATGGAGCTGCTGGAATCCGGCTACGACTGGGACTACCCGATCGAACCGCAGGAGAACGGCAACTCCTTCATGCGCCACTCCCGCGCGAAGGTCATGGGTGGCTGCTCCAGCCACAACTCCTGCATAGCCTTCTGGGCCCCGCGCGAAGACCTGGACGAATGGGAGTCCAAATACGGCGCCACCGGCTGGAACGCTGAGGCGGCCTGGCCGCTCTACCAGCGGCTCGAGACCAACGAGGACGCCGGCCCGGACGCACCGCACCACGGCGCCTCAGGCCCCGTGCACCTGATGAACGTGCCCCCGGCGGACCCCGCCGGCGTCGCGCTCCTGGACGCCTGCGAACAGGCGGGCATTCCGCGCGCGAAGTTCAACTCCGGCACCACCGTGATCAACGGCGCCAACTTTTTCCAGATCAACCGCCGCGCGGACGGCACCCGCTCCTCCAGCTCAGTCTCTTACATCCACCCGATAATCGAGCGCACGAACTTCACGCTGCTGACCGGGCTGCGCGCCCGTCAGCTGGTGTTCGACGCTGACAAGCGCTGCACCGGCGTCGACGTCGTGGACTCGGCGTTCGGCCGGACCCACCGGCTCTCCGCCCGCTGCGAGGTAGTCCTGTCCACCGGTGCCATCGACTCGCCCAAGCTGCTCATGCTCTCCGGCATCGGACCCGCCGGGCACCTCGCCGAACACGGCATCGAGGTCCTGGTCGACTCCCCCGGCGTCGGCGAGCACCTGCAGGACCACCCCGAAGGCGTCGTGCAGTTCGAGGCCAAGCAGCAGATGGTGCAGACTTCGACCCAGTGGTGGGAGATCGGCATCTTCACGCCGACCGAGAACGGCCTGGACCGCCCGGACCTGATGATGCACTATGGCTCCGTCCCGTTCGACATGAACACCCTGCGGTACGGCTACCCCACCACGGAGAACGGCTTCAGCCTCACACCGAACGTCACGCACGCCCGGTCCCGCGGCACCGTCCGGCTGCGCAGCCGCGACTTCCGCGACAAACCAGCGGTCGACCCGCGGTACTTCACTGATCCGGAGGGCCACGACATGCGCGTCATGGTCGCCGGTATCCGCAAGGCCCGCGAAATAGCCGCCCAGCCTGCCATGGCCGGTTGGACCGGCCGCGAGCTCTCCCCCGGAATCGAGGCGCAGACCGACGAGGAACTGCAGGACTACATCCGCAAGACGCACAACACCGTTTACCACCCCGTCGGCACCGTCCGCATGGGACCGGCGTACGACGACATGTCGCCGCTCGATCCCGAGCTGCGGGTCAAAGGCGTCACCGGCCTGCGCGTCGCCGATGCCTCCGTTATGCCTGAACACGTCACGGTCAACCCCAACATCACCGTCATGATGATCGGTGAGCGTTGCGCCGACCTCATTCGCGCCAGCGGGGCCGGCGAAATAACGACGTCGGAGGCGGAGCTCAGCGCCTCCCTCGCCTGACCGGCAGCGCAACCCATGGCGGGATCCGGCGCTGGCCAGGTGAGCCCGTGGAGGGTGCACCACGCTGCCTCCACGCGCGTTTTCCGGACCAGCGCCGGTTCACCCTTATCCACAGCGCCCTGCTCAACCGTCGCGGAGGCTGCCCGAGTCGATCCTCTGTCACTTTATCCCGGCGGGACGAGGGCGACTAACCTGAACATCTGTTCACCACAAGTCTTGAACACATGTTCAACATCAACTAGTCTGCATCGTATGACCTGCGCCACACTTAGGGGGACTTCGCGGAAATGCGGCGTCTGTCCCCGGCGAGGAGCCGACTGAGCTCGGACGCGGGCCTCGACGAGTACCAGAGCCAGGCACATCCGCAGCCCGTCGAGCCCGCACGCACCTGCTGGTCTGCCTCATCCGCTGAGGATACGGGGGCAGGCGCAGCCGGCTAAGCATCAACAATATGGGGGAAAACGCCCGAGCACCCGCCACACGGGGGCCGGCCGATGATTTCGCCCGCGTCCAATGGCGGCCGCGGGTCATCACCACCGTGCTTTTCTGACTTAGGAGTTCAGATGTTGGAACCGAGCAAGAGTACTGATTCAAGCGGCATGGACGAGTTCGGCTATGCCCAGACCCTGGACCGGAGCATCGGCAAGTTCGCCAGCTTCGCCGCCGGCGTCAGTTACATCTCCATCCTTACCGGTGTTTTTCAGCTGTTTTACTTTGGGTTCTCCATGGCCGGGCCGGCCTATGCCTGGTCCTGGCCCCTCGTCTTCGCGGGCCAGCTCATGGTGGCCCTGTGTTTCGCTGAACTGGCCGGCCGTTACCCGGTGGCCGGGTCGGTCTATAACTGGGCCAAACAGCTCTCGTCAGGGACCTTCGCCTGGCTGGCCGGCTGGCTGCTGCTGATCTCCTCGATCGTGGCGCTTGGCGCCGTGGCCCTTGCGCTGCAGCTCACCCTGCCGCAGATCTGGTCCGGTTTCCAGATCATCGGAGACGGAACGGGCCCTTACGACTTCGCCGTCAACGGCGTCCTGCTGGCCAGCATCATGATCAGCATCTCTACCCTGATCAACGCCTTCGGCGTGAAGTTGATGACCAGGATCAACAGCATCGGCGTCTTCGTGGAGCTCGCCGCTGCCGTGCTCCTCATCCTGGCCCTTGCCTGGCATGTGGTGCGCGGACCTGAGGTCCTTTTCGACACCGCAGGCTTCGGCGAGGACCATGACCTTGGCTTCTTCGGGGTGTTCCTCATCGGCGCCATGGCGTCCGGCTACGTGATGTATGGCTTCGACACCGCCAGTTCCCTCGGCGAGGAGACCAAGGACCCGAAAAAGACCGCTCCCAAAGCCATCCTCCGCGCAATCACCGCGTCCTTCGTGCTGGGCGGCCTGATCCTCCTCGGCGGTCTCCTGGCCGCCCCTGACCTGAACGACCCTAAGCTGGGAGCCGCCGACGGCGGTCTGCAGTACATTGTGCTCTCCGTGCTGGGCGGCCCGTTCGGCAAGGCTTTCCTGGTCTGCATTGTCGTGGCCGTGATCGTCTGCACGCTCGCCGTCCACGCCGCCGCCATCCGCATGATGTTCGCCATGGCACGGGACAACAACCTGCCCTTCAGCAGTCAGCTCAGCAAGGTGCACCCCGAGCGGAAGACCCCCACTGTCGCGGCCATCGTCATTGGACTCATCGCGATCATGCCGCTGATTGTTAACATCTCCCAGCCGGCGATTTTCACCATCCTCTCCAGCATCAGCATCGTCCTGATTTACCTGTCCTACCTGCTGGTCACCGTGCCGATGCTGCGGCGGCGGTTCCTTAAGAAGTGGCCTTTGCAGGACGACGGGGCAGAAGCAGGATTCAGCCTCGGCAAATGGGGCCTGCCCGTGAACATCCTCGCAGTGCTCTGGGGCGGGGCCATGACCCTGAACCTGATCTGGCCGCGGCCGGAGATCTACAACTCGATGCCGCCCTTTGAGTGGTACCTGCAGTGGGGCGGCGTCATGTTCGTCGCTGCCGTCACCATCGGCGGCGCGCTGCTCTACCGCGTGAAGATCCGGCACCAGACAGGCGTCCTCGCCGAGCACGCCGCGGCCGCCACAGCACCTCCGTCGCCAGGCTCCGCCCAAACCGTAACTTCGGCTGCCACCGAACTGGCGTCGGATCCTGTCCAAACCGGAGCAGCGTGGTCCTCCGCGGACATTGAAAGTGAGATCCCTGACGCGCTCACAGTGAATGGTGCCGCGTCAAAGAGGTCATAGATCCGCTCCCGGAGACAATGAGCACCAGCACCCGCAGCCCCGGACGGGCATCTCTTCGCCAGTATCACCGGCGGAGGGGTGCCCGCCGGGCGTCTCTCCCGCACCTGCCTCTGGACTGCATCAGCCAACAGCAAGGAACAAGTAGAGGCCGAGCAGGGCCGCCGCCACCGGCGTCATGGTGAGACGTTCCGGTTTGCTGCGGGAGATCGCATTCATGAGCACGCCCAGGGCGAAGTATGCCACCAGCACCCAGACAAAGATCGCCGTGAAAGCATCATTGACCAGCGGCGGGACCAAGCCTGCCTTCGCCAGCCCGGCGTAGCCGAACAGTGCGTACAGGAGAATCGAGAGGGCACTGCCGATCTTGAGCCTGACGGGGAGGACAACGTGCTGCCCGCCCCAGGCCATGCGGCCAAGCGGCGCCCCGCCAATGAGGGCACCCTGAAACAACGCAAGTCCGGCCAGCACAACGCAGACGGCCACGGCTGAAAACTCATACAACGGCATTAGCAAATCGTCCTGTCCTTATGGATCAACGGGGACGGCCCGGTGAGGGAAGGTCCTGCAGCATCATGATTGCCCGCTGAAGTGCTCTACGGCGCTCTCGACGGTGGAGAAATGGTGGGCCCGATCGAAGCGGTCGGCCAATCCATATTTAGCCAGCCTATCCTTCACCGGGCCCTTAAGTTCAGCAAAGACCAGGCTAATGCCTTTGTTCTCCAAGTCTTCGTCCAGCTGAACCAAGTGCTCGACGGCCGTGGTGTCCACGCCGGTGATGCCCTCGGCCGCCACAATGACGGAGTGGACCGGCTGCGGAGAGGCGTCCACGATATCCCGCACGTGCTCGACGAAGACCTGACCATTTGCGAAGAACAGCGGCGCGTCGAACCGGACCAACGCCAGCCCCGGAATCCTCCGGCCCTCCGGATGGCGGCCTATATCGTGGAAACCCGGCCTTCCCTCGACCTTAACCAGTTCGGTCCGGTAAGGAGAAAACGCTGCCTGGACGAACACAGCAAGCGACAACACCACCGCGAGGACCACGCCCGGCAGGACTCCGAGCACCAGCACGCCCACGAACGTACCAGCCATGAGGGCGGTTTCGATCCGGCTGCTTCTGATCAGGCCCTTCATGCCCCCGATATCTACCATGGAAGCCGCTGCCACAATGACGACTCCTGACAAGACACTGGAGGGCAGGTGGGCGGTCACTCCAGGTAACGTCAACATGAACACCAGTAGCCAGATTCCCGCTGACAGGCCAGCCAGCCTGGTGCGTGCGCCGGCGTTCAAGGCCACCGGCGTGCGGGATGTGCTGGCGGAGATGGGGAACCCGCCCAGGACACCGGCAGCTGCGTTGGCACTGCCCAGAGCCAGCATTTCCTTGCCCCCATCCACCCTCACGCCGTTGCGCTGGGCAAGGCTACGGGAGAGAACAGCGGTATCGGCAAAAGCGAGCAGGGCGATTCCGGCAGCAGGACCTGCCATTGCGGTAACGTCTGCCCAGCCGAACCCGCCAAGCGCGGGCATGGGGAGGCCAGTTGGGAGTGCGCCCACAACGGGCAGCATCTTGTCCAGGCCTAGGGTCGCGGATGCCAGCATGGAACCCCCAACTGACACGATGATGCCTAGGAGCCGGAAGTTCGGCGGAAGTCGGGCGGCAATGAGCAGTATGACGATGGTTACGCCACCGATGAATGAGGCGACGACATTGAGATCGCCCCGCACCAAGCGGTCAATAGCGGAGGAGAATTGGCTCCAAGGCTCATTGACGCCGTCGGAATCCCTGCCGAGGAGACCCGCCAACTGACTAAGCCCGACGACGGCGGCCAACCCGGCCAGGTAACCCGTGCGGATCGGTCTGGACAGCAGGTTGCTCAGGAAGCCAAGTTTTAGGAAGTAGCCCAGGATCAGGAAGCCGCCGACGAAGATTGCCAGCAGCCCGGCCAGCGCGAGGGCCCGGCGCGGGTCGCCTCCTGACAGGGGAATCACAGCTGCTGCGATCAGGGGAGCCAGCGCTGAATCCGGGCCCAGGATCAGCACCCGTGAGGGACCGATCAGGCCGTAGACGATGAGGGAGACGATCGAGGCGTAGAGCCCGGCCACCGGCGGCAGCCCGGAGGCTGTGGAGTATGCCATGCCTGCAGGAATCAGAAAGGCGCACAGCAATAGCCCGGCAGTCACATCCGGCACTACGTTTTTCCGCCGGAATGCATTGGTTGGCTTGGTTTTAAGCGCGGCTTCGGAACCATCCTTCGCAGCCATGCGTCCCTCCGGCCTCCTCCGTATTCAGGACAGCAGCGTACTTCTTAACCTTGATGGAGTGCATGCGCGTAATGACGCTGGGGCTTGCCTGGCACGGAGTTCCGGCGGCGCTGGGACACCATCGAAAGAATCCCAACAAAGCCCAAGGGCCTGAGCCCGGTGCAATACCGTGCTCAGACCCTTGCAGCTTATGCTCTTATGTCATCTGACTGACGCTCTAGGATTTGAACCGCGTTTAGAGACCGAGGTGCTTGTTCAGCTCGTCCAGGGACTTAACCGTGAAGATGTCGTTCGAACGCCTGGTAGCGCGGCTTGTAGGCCTGGGCCTGCTCAGCGGTCAACACGGCGTGCCACTCTGCACCGAGCTTGGGAATTCAGCGCAGCCGGCACGTCCTCATGGGCAACGGAGTTGCGTACAGATCAGCCGAGGCTCGGCGCGGGCTGCGTGCTGACGGAGGTATGCGTGCGCCACTGCTGAAGACCGCCCGGAGCTTAAAGGACGCAACCGACGGCAACGATGTCAGGTGCGGTTTTGGATCGGGCGTGCCATAGACGCCTACTGATCGATAGAGTAGGATCGTCAACAATTCACAACCCAGTGGAAGGAAAAATCATGCGTCCATACGTATACGTCCCTGCAGCCGAGATTCAGGGCGAGCTCGAGCCCAACGGCTACCGTGCCGGCTACGACTCAGGTGACCCCAAGACGGCCATCCTGAAGTTCGACACCGACTTCAAGACCGGTGTTTGGGAGTGCCAGCCCGGCGGCTGGAACATCACCCCCCGCGAGGACACCGAGGTGTGCTACATCGTGAGCGGCCGCGTGACCGTAACAGACGGCGACACCGGCAACGTCTACGAGGTCTCTGCCGGCGACGTGGTCGTGCAGCCCAAGGGCTGGACGGGCCGCTGGGAGGTCACCGAGACCATCCGCAAGGTCTACTGCCACGGCTTCGACTGATCGTCGTTTGACCTGACGCTAGACAAGCGGGCCGTACCTTCATAGAGGGTGCGGCCCGCTCGCGTCTCCGGCACCGCAGCAGGATCAAGTCGCATCATCGGCGAGGCTTGAGCAGCCAAGGGAATCTGGCAGATCCCGCCATTGTGCCGGATGGCGTGGGACACTCCCGGGGTTGCCTCGCAGATACTCACCTTGAAGTCGTTCCTGGCTCAAAAGCGAAAGGACACATCAGCCCGGCATGGCCTACCCAAATTTTCCTTGGGCGTGCGCTTCCCGGGACTTGCGGGTGTTGCATCGCTCATCACGGTCGCCTTGACCATAAGGTGCTCCTTCCCCTCTTTTACTCGTTAGTGCATCGCCAATGGGTCGTCCCGATTCCGGCTTTGATTTGCATCCAGTCAGACGAACGTACGAGACAAGAAGCTCGCGACTAACTGCACTTTGGGCAATGCATTATTTCGAGCAACGAAAGAAGCGAAAGTTGGCCCTGGATCGATTGATGCCCGCGGTGTGCCCAAGGGTGTTCTCGCGCAGCCGCGGAACAGATATAACGGCGCAGTCTTGACCGCGGCGGCCAGGGCTGGTGGAAGACCAGGTAACGAACGGCCTGCCCGCTCGCGCCAGCGACCGACCGGGCAGGCATCGTGCCACGCCCCTTATTCTGGCGTCAGATGGACATCACAGCAGCCGCAGGATTGGGTCCGGTGGTTACCGAGTACCAAGAGCCAGGCGATGTGACAGTAGGGTATCTTGCCGTCACGAACCCCCTGCCTGTAGCCATAGACCGGATTCTGACCAGCCCGAAGCTTAACATCCGCCCCGCTGGCGGTGGGCGCTTGTTGCTGCAGGCACTCGATCTTGATGCGACCGCGACAGCTGGTACTGTCCCTGCCATCGATTCGGATTTGGCAAGCGAGTTTATCCGCCGGCTCCAAGAGATCCTGAAGAACACGGGAAACGCTCATCTCACCGAACTCCATGTCGGAATCCGCGCCATGCCTGCTGATAGGCGCAGTATCATCGGCGCCGTCCCGTCCAGGACGAATTCCGGCCCAGCAGGCTGCTGGACAACTACCCCACCAGGTCTTGGCCGCACCCCGCCAGCCCGGGCAGCAATAAAGAACAGCGCCACAAGTAAGGGCCAATCAAGCGAATGAGCGTGAGGGACCCCGGCTGAGTTGGGCGTCGAAGTGGCGTCTATATTCCGTCGGGGTGGTGGAAAAGGCTCTTGCGAAGTTCTGTCGGAGGGTCACGGCGCTGCCGAAGCCGCAATCAGCGGCCACCTGATCAACGGACAAGTCGGTGGTTTCCAGCAGCCGCCGGGCGGCATCGAGGCGTCGCGTGCGTATCCAGGCGGACGGCGTTGTCCCTGTTGAAGCCCGGAAGGCGCGGACGAAGGTTCGACGACTCATGTGCGCCTGTGCGGCGAGGCGATCGATGTCCAGGGGCTCACCCAGGCGGCCCAATGCCCACTCGAGCAAGCGCGCCATCGGGTCGTCTGAGGAGCGGGGCGGAAGCGGGTGTTCAATGTACTGCGCCTGTCCGCCCTCCCGGTGTGGGGCGATGACCAGACTGCGTGCAATCTGGTTCGCTGCCTCCGCACCCAGACGGCCCCGCACCAGATGGAGGCACGCATCGAGTCCGGACGCCGTGCCGGCTGACGTCAACACGTCACCATGGTCGATGTAAAGCACTGTTTGATCGAGGAATACATCAGGGTGCCGGGCACCGAAGGAATTGAAGGCCTGCCAATGTGTGACGGCAGAACGTCCGGTAAGCAGACCAGCGTCGGCAACAGGGATAGCGCCAAGGCAAAGCCCCAGGATTGTCACGCCCCGCTCGTGTGCCTGCTGAAGGACCTGCCGCAGTGATTCGCTGGGAGCGCGTCCGTCGTCGAACCATGAGGGCACGACGACGACGTCCGCGTCTTCCGCAGCTTTCGGCCCCTGGACCTCTCCCAGCAGGTAGCCCTCTGCTGTTCGAATCTGGCCCTCCTGGTCGGAGAAAAGAACGGTCTTCCATTCAGCGAGTCCCTGGCGCGCGACCTCGTCGAACACCATCTGCGGAACTGCGAGGTGGAACATTGTCACGTCGTTAAACGCGTACACCGCGATCCGCATGCACCCCTCCCCGATAGTTTGGCCTAAATCAATCGTACACAGGCATATGTGCCACTGGTGGACGATGGCTGTAGCGCGAAAGATGGAAGGGTTGCCAGCAGGCGGCCACTAAACCACTATCCGGGAGAGCATCATGAACACGCCCCGTCGCGCCCTCATCCTCATCGACGTCCAGCAGCAATACTTCAATGGACCCCTCGAGATCCAGTACCCGCCGCACCAGGAGTCCCTGCCGATGATCGCGCGGGCTGTCGACGCTGCGGCAGCCGCCGGCATCCCCGTCGTGGCCGTTCAGCACACTGCAGGCGAAGGCGCACCGGTCTTCGCACCAGGCACACCGGAATTCGACCTTCATCCTGACATCGAACGCCGCAGGACCGGTGCCTGGAAGAGTGTCATCAAGCAGTACGGCTCCGTCTACGCAGACACCGACCTCGCCGGTTGGCTGCGCCAGCATGACATCGACACCGTCACCCTCGTCGGCTACATGACCAACAACTGCATCCTCGCCTCAGCCGTGGAAGCGGAATTCCTCGGCTTCAAAACCGAAGTTCTCTCAAACGCCACCGGGGCCATCAACCTCGCCAATGACGCAGGCTTCGCCGACGCAAAAACAGTGCACACCACCCTGCTCGCACTGTTGAACTCAAACTGGGCCGCCGTCAGCACCACCGACGCTTGGACCGATGCCGTTGAAACTCAGCAGGCTCTGGAAAAGAGTGATCTTGGAAGCTCGGCAATAGCCGGGGCCGCACGCCTGGCGCGGGCATAACCGGCGGCCTCGGCTCCTCCATCGGCGGAGCCGAGAACGCGTCCTCACGGCCGACAACGGCCGATGTGGCCTTTGTGATTTCCCGCACAAAAAGTCCAAATGATTCGTTGGAGTTTAGAAGGGCAGCCTAACCTTACGGATAGAGTCACAAAGCCAGTAGGCAACAATCCTGTGATGTATTCGAACTGGAGAATCTGACATGACAAAGAGGCTGTCGATCCATCTGGTGGTGCTGGCGGCAGGCGCAGCCCTTCTTGCCATGACCGCTTGCGGCGGAGGTGAGGTAAAAACGCCCAACCCCGATAAGGCGATCACTATTGCCGTTGACCACGCTCAGGGAACCACCGACGGAGTACCGGTCAACCCCGAAAGGGTGTTCACGTTCGACCTCGGCGTCCTGGATACCCTTGATGCCCTGGGCGTCGAGCCCAGCGGCGTGCCCGAAGCCAGCTACCCCGAGGCACTCAGCAAATACACGGACGGGAAGTACACGAAGATCGGTTCCCCCACCGAACCCGACTTTGAGGCAGTCAGTGCCGGCGCACCGGACCTCATCATCATTTCGGGCCGTACGGCCGGCGCTTACGCAGAGCTGAGCAAGATCGCCCCGACCATCGACTTGTCCATTGACGCCGCCCAGCCGATGGAAAGCTTCAAGTCGCAGGCCAAAATCCTGGGGACCATCTTTGAAAAGGAAGCGGACGTGGAAGCCAAGCTTGCCGCCGTGGACGCCGCGATCGCTACGACGAAGACCAAAGCGTCCGACGCCGGAAAGGGAATGATCCTCCTGACTTCCGGCGGAGAGGTGACCGCCTACGGCGCCGGATCGCGGTTCGGGCTCATCCATGATGTCCTCGGAGTTCCCACCGCCGCCGATATCAAGCTCGAAGGAGCACACGGCCAGGCCGTTTCCTTCGAGTACATCAAAGAGGCCAACCCGGACATCCTCTATGTCATCAACCGCGACACGGCCATCGGTTCGACGGCCGCAGCGGCCAACTCCTTGCTGGACAACGAGCTCGTCCAATCGACCAACGCGGCCAAGAACAACAAGGTCATCAACCTGGACCCCGCCGGCTGGTACGTCGTGGGCTACGGTCTGAACAACGTCAAGACCATGGTGGATGCGGTAGCCGCATCGGTAGACTGACCCGTTACTGACTGATAATCCCATGACCACCACGGCCCTGTCTGCAGAAGCACCGCCACGCCGCAGCCGGACCCGCGAGCGTGCGGACCTGGCTGCGGCCGCCGTCGTTGTCCTGGCACTGGCTACCGGAAGTATGTTCGTGGGCGTCAGCGACGTGTCCTTGCCATCCCTGCTGGCCGGCGATCCGGCAACAGCGGATGTCTTCTGGGTCTCCCGGGTCCCCCGCACCCTCGCCGTCGTTCTGGCCGGCATGTCCGTTGCAGTCGCCGGTCTGATCATGCAACTCATGGCACGAAACCGCTTTGTGGAGCCTTCCACGGTGGGGACGGTCGAATCCGCCACCCTGGGGACCCTGGTGGTCACCGTCTTCCTGCCGGGGGCTCCGGTGCTGCTCACGATGGGGGTGGCCAGCATCTTCGCAGTGCTCGGAACCGGCCTCTTCCTGGCCATTCTTCGCCGCCTGCCGGCCCGCAACACACTCCTCATCCCGCTGGTCGGCATCATGCTGGGCGGTGTCATCGCCGCCGTCACCACTTTCTTCGCTTACCGGTACGATTTGCTCCAGACGCTGAGCAACTGGATGATCGGCGACTTCTCCGGCGTCCTCCGCGGCCGCTACGAACTGCTCTGGATCGTGGCCATCCTGACGCTCGTGGGACTGTTGGCCGCGGACCGCTTCACAGTGGCCGGGATGGGACAGGACTTCACCACCAACCTTGGCCTGCACTACGCGCGGACCATGCGGTTGGGCTTGGTAATTGTCTCGCTGATCTCCGCAGTGGTGGTCACTGCCGTTGGCGCCGTGCCTTTTCTCGGTCTGGTGGTGCCCAACATCGTCTCCCTGCTGTTTGGCGACAATCTGCGCCGGGCCGTTCCATGGACAGCCTTGTTCGGGGCAGGGTTCGTGCTCATCTGCGATGTCATCGGCCGGACGATCCGGTATCCCTACGAAGTTCCCGTGGGCGTGGTGATGTCCGTGGTGGGGGCCATCCTGTTCCTGTTCCTGATCCTGAGGAAGCGCAGTGCCTGATAGCACAACAATCCGCCAGGCACCGGGCCTGCCCAGGGCTGCCCTGCGCAGCGTCTCACCGCGGCTTGTGGTGGGCATCCTCCTGGCTGCAGCCATTTCCGCCGTCGCTTACTTTCTCTTCAGCGACCTTAAGGGCAATGCGGGCTACGTCCTGACCCGGCGGAGCGTCAAGCTGGCCGCCATGCTGCTGGTGGCCGTTGCGGTTGGCTTTTCCACCTTGCTGTTCCAGACCGTCACCGCCAACCGGATCCTTACGCCCTCCATCATGGGCTTCGATTCGCTGTTTATCCTGCTGCAGACCGTGCTGACCTTCACCCTGGGGGCCGCCACCGTGGTGGCTGCCCCGTCTGTGCTGCGGTTTGGGCTGGAAGTCATCCTCATGGTTGCCTTCAGCGCGCTGCTTTACCGGTGGATGTTCACTGGCGCGACGCGTTCCCTTCACCTGCTGCTCCTGGTGGGTATCATCCTGGGCAGCCTTTTCCGCGGCTTCTCTTCCCTGCTCCAGCGGCTCATGGAGCCGAGCGAGTTCATTATCCTGCAGGACCTGTTCTTTGCCAGTTTCAACAACGTAGAGCCATCACTTTTGGGAGTCTCCGCCCTGATCATCGCCCTGGTGTGCGGCGGTGTCTGGAGGTCACGCCATACCTTGGACGTCCTGGCGCTCGGACGTGAAATTGCCATCAACGTCGGTGTAGATCACCGGCGGGCAGTGATGCGTATCCTGTTGGCCTGTTCACTCCTGGTGGCGGTTTCCACTGCCTTGGTAGGTCCCGTGACGTTCTTCGGCTTGCTGGTGGTCAGCCTGGGCTATCAGCTCTGCCGCGGCTTCAGCCACGCCAGGCTCTTACCGATTGTGGTGCTCATCGGGACAATTGCCCTTGTGGGCGGCCAGGTGGTGCTGGAGCGTGTGTTCGGCTTCGCAACCGCCCTGAGCGTGGTCATCGAGTTCACCGGCGGCATTCTTTTCCTCTACCTCCTGCTGAAAGGCTCATTGAAATGACCGGGACGCGCCCATGATCAACGTCAGGAACGTCTCCAAAAGGTACGGCGGACAGACCGTCGTGGATGCGGTTAGCTGCGTAATTCCCCGCGGCGGAATCACCTCCATCATCGGGCCCAACGGTGCCGGCAAGTCCACCCTGCTGTCCCTCATCAGCCGGCTGCTTCCCTTGGAAAGCGGAACCGTGTCCGTGGGTGGCCTGGACGTGGCAGCCACCCCGAGCCGCGAACTCGCAAGGACCATGGCCATCCTTCGACAGGAAAACCATCTGGCAATGCGCCTCACGGTCCGTGACCTGGTGGCCTTTGGCCGGTTCCCCCATTCGGGCGGCCGCCCCACGGTGGAGGACCTTGCTGTGGTCGAAGAAGCGATCCAGCAGCTGGACCTGACCGCCCATGCGCACAGGTTCGTCGACGAGCTCTCCGGCGGCCAGCGGCAGCGTGCCTACATCGCGATGGTCCTGGCCCAGGACACCGAGTACCTGCTCCTTGATGAGCCGCTGAACAATCTGGACATGAAGCACTCGGTAGAGATGATGAAATTGCTACGGCGGCTGGCTGATGAGCTGGGCAAGACCATTGTCCTGGTAGTACACGACATCAATTTCGCGTCCTGCTACTCGGACACCATCCTGGCCATGAAGAGCGGACGCCTTATTCATCAGGGCACCCCGGATGAAATTATGCACGGCTCAATGCTCCACGATGTCTATGACATCGACATCAGGATCGAGGAGATCGACGGCAATCGCATTGGCGTCTACCTCGCCTGAAATGGGGCTCTTTGGGAACAATCCCCCTGCGAGGGAGTTCATTCCGCGTGGGCCATGGGCCGCAGCCCGGGATGGAACGATGCGCGTGAGCCCACAGCAGATTCGGGGGTAGCCAGAAAGTCCGTGAGACCCTTGGCGGCCTTCCTGACGGCCCGCTCCATGTCCGCCATTTTGTAGGTTCCCGATGCTGCGATCCCGGCTATGGCGCCGGCCACTCTGTGATCAGGCCAGAAGACCGGCGCTGCACAGGCATCCATGCCGGCTACAAGCTGTTCCATGCTCCGGGACACGCCTTCTTGCCGGATCACAGCCAACATCCGTCGGAGAACAAGCGGATCTGTTGTGGTCTTTGGCGTAAAGGCACTCAGGGGAGCTGCCAGCACAGCTTCTTGAAACGCATTGGGGGCATACGCCAGCAGCACCAGTCCGGCGGCGCTGGCATGCAGCGGCATTTTGCTCCCTGTCCGGGAGATGGTCTTCTCGGCATGGGGCCAGGACAGCTTCTCGAGGACCAGTGCGCCGTGGCCGTGCAACGCTGCCAGGTGGACATGGCCATGGTTCGATGCGAGCACCTGCTGCATGTATGGCGTCGCTGCGTCACTCAACGCGTAGTTGTGTGGTGAACGTGCCGCAATACCCCACAGTCTCAGCCCGATCACGTAACGTCCTGCGGCGGTCCGCTCCAAGGCTCCGCATTCCACCAGTTCCTGAACGAGGCGGTGAACCGTGCTGGTGGGCATGGCCGTTGCCCGCGCCAAGTCCGTCAGCGCCAGCTCCGTGCGCTCTTCGGAGAAGACTCCCAAAATGGCGACGGCCTTGCTGACCACCGAGAGACCGGGATAAGTGCTGTTTCCAGCCATGAGTTGATCCTCTCGAGGAAGTGCAGCTCCCCCAAGGCGATGTTAGATCCATTAGACCCCGCGGATCCGGGATGCGGAAGGACCAGTAAGGGTGGCGACGCCAAGGCCGCGGGCCTTTTGCGCTCCTGGGGAGCTGGGCCCGCGGCCGAAGCTTTTGAGAGGACCGCCGAGGATCCGGGTATACCCGGATATCTCTTACGCCGGCTTCGCTCCTATAAGGACGAAGAACACAGTCGCCGGCTGATCCGTTGGGTTCCGCCATGCATGCCTGGTTCCGTTCTGCACGATGATGTCCCCTTGCCGCAGCATGCTTGTCTCCGACCCGAGGTCGAGCATGATCTCTCCGCTCACCACGACCCCATAGTCGACGGTAGGAGTCGTATGGAAGCCTGGCTTGTCCTGCTCGAACAGTTCCGCGAGCCCGGGCGTGATCTCCAGCTGTTCCCGTGCCGCTTCACCGGCGTCGAACAAGGGATCAGTGAAGACGGTATCCGGTGGGAAGGTGACCAGCAGGGCAACCGATTCCCCGGCTTCCGGGACGACGGTGACGAGGTCTGGCGTGACGTCACGGTGCCCGGGCTGTGGCGGCGTCGACGTCGCCCAGACGACGGAGTTCACCATACCCGGAACCGCCACGTGTGCAAGGGAACGGGGCGGCGGACCGTCGGCCACGATCCGGGCTTCACCCTGGGCAGAGACGCCCGTCACGACCCGGCGGATGGCTGAAGCCTGTTCCCGTGTGGCCTGACGGGCTTCCTTTCCGGCCGCTGAAATCGCGGGCACAAGTACCGGTTCAAACATGCTCCCGGCCACCTGTCGGAGAGACGATGTAGTTGCTGAAGCCCCCACTACGGTTTTCCAAACCGTTGATGGCGTCATTTACTTCCTCGAGATCGAAGACCACGTCTTCAAACACCGACAGATCGACGGCGCCCGAACCCGCCAGGGCCGCCATCTCCTGGCCTTCTCCGGGCGAGAACCAGCAGGATCCGATGAGGGTTTGCTGCTGGTCCATCAGGTGATGAACATCGATGGGGACGTCGCCGGCCGTGGCTCCGACGTTGACTGCGCGGCCGCCCCTGCGCAGCGAACGCAGCCCCTCAAGGAAGGGAGCGTGGGGCGTGTTCGGACCAAGCGCGCTGATGTATCCGTCCACTCCACCGTCTGTCACCTCACGCACCCATTCATCGATGGCTCCATCATCCGTGGAGAAGACCTGGATTCGTTCCGGAGCGATGGCCCGCACCCGCTCCAGCAGCTCACGGTTCCTCCCTGTGCCCAAGATGGTGGTTACTCCCTGGGCCAGGGCGAACAGCGCGGTGCCAAGTCCGAGAGTTCCGCTGATGCCGTTGATCAGCAGGCTGCTGCCCGGCCCCAATTGCAGCTTTGCCAGTCCGGCATACCCGGTGCCGAGGTAGCCGAACCGTGCCGCCTTATTGAAACTGAGGTTGTCCGGAAGCCGGACCAATGAACCCTCAGGAGCGAGAATGGCTTCCGCCAGTCCGCCATAGGGGTATCGATCGAGCATCAGCTGTGAGGTCGGCGTAAGCCCAAAGTAGCCGGCGAATGCGAAGTGCTGGCAGTGCATGATCTGGCCGCTGCGGCATTCCTTGCAGGCCCCGCATGAACGTCCCGGATTCACGTAGACACGGTCACCGGGCGCAAATTCCCGCACGTCCGGGCCAACGGCTTCAACTACGCCCGCGGGATCCAGCCCAAAGATGGCCGGAAGCGCCGGCAGCGGGTTCTGCGGAAACCAAGTAGTCCAGTTCGCCAGGATGTTAGCCAGGTTGGGGACGATGTTGCAGCTGTGAACACGGACCCGGACGTCCCCGCCCGTGGGTATCGGCAGCGGCACTTCTTCGATCACCATTGGTTCGCCGACGGAATGCATCCGTGCCGCAGTCATGGTCTCGGTCATTGTCGTTCTCCTCTCCCACAGCACAGTGGGGGTCGTTTTCATGGGTTCTGCCTAGGCACAAATCCCAACTAAGGGGTTCACCCGGTCGGCGGGCCCACCGCCTCTTGGGGGTTGGTCCTGCCGTGTCACTCAGGCAGAAGGTCGCGACATAGGAGGCCTGGATCTACTTTGATCCGATGTGGAGACATCCATTGCTATCGCTCGATTTACCTGCTATGGTTCACTGAGTGAACCTCAGAGAGTCATTGAATGAACTCTGTGAGGAGCATAACACCGAATCTGACGAAAGGGGAAGAGGTCGCCGTGGACGTTCCCAACACCTTGACCACCAACAGCGAGGGTCCTGACTACGCAGCCGATCAGGCAGGAGAGGCCGCGCCGCTGGGCACTCTCGAGCGTGGCCTTTACCTGCTGGGACTCTTTTCGACGGAACGGCCGGAGTGGACCCTGCGCGAGCTGCGGGAGGAATCCCAGTTGCCGAAAGCGACCGTGCGGCGTCTTATGCTCACCCTGGAGCGGCTGGGGTGGGTGGAACAAGACGCGGCGGGCAACTACGCCCTCGGCCCGCGTATGCTTCAAAGCCTTTACGCAAAGACATCCCCCAGCCTGCTGGTGAATGAAGCCCGGCCATACCTCGAACAGCTGGCCCGGATCACCACTGAATCTGCCCTTCTTTCGGTGTGGGGCCACGAGGGGACGCTGTCCCTGGACGTCGTCACCTCGGAAAGGCACTTCAAACCCTTCACTTCGACAGGCATGGTGGTCCGCGGACTTCTGTCGGCCGACGCGAAGGTCCTCGTGGCGTTCGCCCCGGAGACAGTCTGGGAGGCGAGATACGCATCCCTGTCACAAGCCATGGCAAGTGACATCAGCCTGGATTCAATGCGGCAGAAGTGGCGGGAGGTCCGCGCAGCCGGTGTTGCGTTCGACAACGAGGAATGGAAGGCAGGCGTCTCCGCAGTGGCCGCACCAGTCCTCGGCGCTGACGGATTTGTTCTCGCCTCCATCTCGCTGGTCATCCCCAGCGAGCGCGGCGGCAAGCAGGAACTCGAACGCCACGCTGATGCGGTGCGCGATGCTGCTGCAGCCCTCTCGCGGGTCCACATTGAACGGAACCGCTCCCTGAGCACAGCCGAAGGTTCGGCTGAAGTATTGGGCTAGATACTGCCCGCACCCGGGACGTCCACCCCGTGACACCGATTCAGGTTCGCACTGCCGCGAATCATGAAGGTGGCGTCCCCAACCGCCCAACGACGATGAATGATCTCCAATGAAGGATGCACCATGACACTCGCAAATGCGCCGTTTGACTCGGATGTGCTGGTCGTCGGCACAGGTCCGATGGGCGCCACCACCGCGCTTGCACTCGCGACATACGGCATACGCACGCTGGCAGTCAGCCGGGAAAACTGGCTCGCGCACACTCCCCGCGCACACATCACCAACCTCCGCGCCATGGAGGTTCTCCGCAGCCTGGGCATCGAGGAAGAGGTGAAGCAGCAGGCAACCCCGTGGCACCTCATGGGCGAGACAAAGTTTACGACCAGCCTCGCCGGGAAGGAGATTGCGCGCCTCAGCAGTTACGGAACGGGAGACGACCGGCAGGGAGACTACCGTCTATCCAGCCCCTGCGCGATGGTTGACATTCCACAGTCGGACTTGGAACCGATTATTCTCAACAGCGCGGCAAAGAGACGTGCATCGTTCGAGTTCAACACTCTTTACCGGTCCAGCGTGCAGGACGACGACGGCGTCACCGTCACGCTTGAACACCGCCCCAGCGGGCGCGTCTACCAGCACCGCACCCGCTACCTCGTTGGAGCCGACGGTGCACGCTCCCAGGTCGCCCAGGACGCCGGCTTGCCCATCGAGGGTGTCCTGGCCCGGGCCGGGACGGTGTACGCGCAGTTCCGCGGCGACCTGTCCAAGTACGTCGCGCACCGGCCGTCGATCATGAACTGGATCGTGAACCAGGATGCAGCTGTCGGTGAGATCGGCCTGGGTCTTCTGCGCGCTGTCAAGCCTTGGGACAACTGGATCGCCGGATGGGGGTTCGACATCTCACAAGGGGATCCTGATCTGAGCTTTGAGACAGCCCGGACCCGGATCAAGGCCTACATTGGCGACCCGGATTTCGAGCCGGAAATCACTTCGGTGGGGCCTTGGTACGTCAATGAGGCTTACGCGCCCTACTACTCAAACAAGCGCATCTTCTGCGGTGGGGATGCCGTCCACCGCCATCCCCCGACGAACGGCCTGGGTTCAAACACCTGCATCCAGGACGCGTTCAACCTGGCGTGGAAGCTGGCCTATGTCATCAACGGCGACGCCGCACCGTCGTTGCTGGACTCCTACACCGATGAGCGGGCACCCGTCGGACGGCAGATCGTCGAGCGCGCGAACCAGTCGCGGCGGGAGTTCGCGCCCCTGAAGCAGGCCTTCGCGGCGGATCGTCCCGGCGGACCGGCGGGTCTCGAAAAACTGACTGCGCCAACTGCCGAAGGCGAGGCGGCGCGGGCAGAACTTGCACGGGCGCTCGAGCTCAGGAATTACGAGTTCAACGCACAGGGTGTGGAGATGAACCACCGCTACGAATCCGGGGCAGTGCTTCCGGACACCGACGAACCCGAGGTGTGGGCCCGGGACAAAGAACTTTACGCACAGGCGTCCACCCGTCCAGGCGCGAAGATCCCCCACGCCTGGCTTGTTGATGCCTCCGGCCACCGCATCTCGACGCTCGATCTGGTGGGCGACGGCTGTTTCATGCTCCTGACCGGGCTCTCGGGCACAGCATGGGTGAACGCGGTGGAGGAGATCGGGCACTCCCGTGTACGCGCGAGGGTCATTGGCGAAAGCGCACAAGACCTCTACTTCAGCTGGCAGAAGGTCCGCGGGATTGATGAGGACGGTGCGCTGCTGGTGCGTCCTGACGGCGTCGTCGCGTGGCGTTCCCTCCACTCAGCCGGAGATGGGGCGAAGCAGGCACTGTCCGATGCCCTGACGGAGATTCTTGGAGTTAACCTCGCCGCCAAAACCCCCATGGTTAGCGTCCCATGAGCGAAGCCGCGGCGCTGCCCACGATCTCCGATGCCATGACCCAAGATCTGTCCGGACTCCTGGGACAGGATGCCGTTCACATAGAACGGGCCCGGATCGATGAGTTCAAGGACGATTACTGGCTCACCGGCGATGAGAAGTACGCCGCCTCAGCCGTAGTGCAGCCCACCACAACGGAGCAGGTTCAGGGGATCCTGGAAATTGCGCGGCGCTACGGAATTCCGGTCTGGCCCCACAGCCAAGGGCGCAATCTCGGGCATGGAGGTGCCTCCCCTAAAGTTCGGGGGTCCATCCAAGTCGGCTTCCAGCGGATGAACCGGATCCTTGAAATCAATGAGGAGCTCGCCTACGCAGTCGTGGAGCCTGGAGTGACATGGTTCGATCTCCACGCCGCCGTTCGTGAGAAGGGCTACGATCTCGCAACCCCCTGCCCCGATCTCGGCTGGGGTTCCATCGTGGGCAACACCATGGACGGCGGCCACACTTACCAGCGGTACGGTGCGGACTACATGCTTCCCGCGGGCCTTGAAGTTGTTATGCCTGACGGTGAAATTCTGCGAACAGGCCAGGGAGCGATATCTTCCAGTACGGCCTGGCACACGTATAAGCGGAGCCTGGGCCCCAACCTTGAGCCGTTGTTCGTGCAATCGAATTTCGGGATTGTCACCAGGATGGGCATCTGGCTGACCCGCCGGCCCGAATCGTTTGCTCCGTTACTCCTTGCCATCGACGACGAGGCGGACTTCGAGGCGGCGGTGGACACCGTTCGTGAACTGCGCCTTGCCGGCCATCTCGAAGGCATGCCTGCGCTGTACTCCACACTCCGGGCGTGCCACATGCTGCGCGATGAGCCGGTCCCGGGGCAGGAGCACCCTTTCACCGACTCAGAGCTGCGCGAGATTGGAACCCAGGCAGGCGTCGGAGCGTGGGCGGCGCGCGCGGCAGTATGGGGTGCACCCGAGATCGTCGACGCGAAGCTGCGCCGGATCCGTGATGCCTGGGAAAGCATTCCAAGCGGCCGGGTGGAGGCTCGACGAACCTACGCACCTCACGAGTACGACCAGCTCGAATACTCCGCCGAGCAGATCATGGCAGGCGAACCAACGCTCCAGGCAATTCAAAACACTCCGCCCGACATCGCACACGTTGATGTGTCCCCCGTGGTGCCCTTGCAGGGCAGCGCGATGCGGGTCGTCGTCAATATGATCCGGCGGGAGTTCACGGCTGCCGGCCGCGATTTCGGCGTCGGCATCATGGTCACAGGGGAACGTTCGGCGGTGATGATCGCCGGTGTCCGTTACGACAGGACAGATAAAGACTCCACAGACTCTGCCTTTGCCTTGGCCCGCCGTCTGATCATCGAACTGGGGAAGCTGGGGTTTGGTGACAGCCGCCCCCACCTGGAATTCATGGACCTGGCCGCAGCCGAGTACAGCTTCAACGACAACATCTACCGGCGCGTAGCCACCCAGATCAAAGACGCCCTGGACCCTGACGGGATTCTGTCCCCCGGCAGGCACGGCATCTGGCCGAGCAACATCGGCAGCTCCGAAGCGAATTCCCCGAAGGACCCCAAATGACACAACCACTGACCATCGACTGCCATGGCCACTTCACCACTGAGCCGGCAGCATTCCATAACTACCGTGCCGCGCAGACCGCCTACGCCGAGGGCCGGGGTGAAGCTCCCGATCCCTACAGCGGGATATCCGATGTTGAACTGCGCGAGATCATTACTGCCAACCAGCTGCGGCTGCAGCGCGAACGCGGTTCTGACGTCACCATCCTTTCTCCGCGGGCATCAGGGATGGGCCATCACGTCCCCGGGCAGGACACCGCAAATGATTGGGCGCGGTTGTCCAACGACACCATCGCGAGGATCTGCGAGCTCTTCCCCGAGAATTTTGCAGGCGTCTGCCAACTCCCACAGACCATCGACGGAGAGCTAGGCCCTGTCATCGACGAACTCGAACGCTGCGTTGAAGCTGGCTTCGTGGGGTGCAACCTCAACCCCGATCCGTCAGGTGGAAGCTGGTCCGCCCCGCCTCTGACCGACCTCTGGTGGGATCCGCTGTGGGATGCCATGGAACGGCTGGACGTGCCGGCGATGATTCACGTCTCAGCTTCGTGCTCCCCCGCGCTGCACACCACCGGCGCCCACTACCTTGGTGCCGATACCGCAGTGTTCATGCAGCTGCTCGCGGGCGACCTGTTCGAGCGGCACCCGGACCTGCGCCTGGTCATTCCCCATGGTGGAGGCGCCGTTCCCTATCACTGGGGCCGGTACCGGGGCTTGTCTCTCATGCTGAACAAGCCGCCGCTGGCCGAACACCTGATGCGCAACGTCTTCTTCGACACCTGCGTCTACCACCAGGAGGGAATCAACGCGCTGTTCTCGGTCATTGACCCCTCAAACATTTTATTCGGCTCCGAACTGCTCGGAGCAGTCAAAGCTGATGATCCGGAAACAGGCCACCCATTCGATGACACGAAGCGGTACATCGACGCCCTGCAGATTGACCCGAAAGAGCGGAATGCCGTCCTGGGCGGCAATGCCCGCCGGGTCTACCCCCGCCTCGACGCCCGACTCACCGCCCAGGGGCGGTAAACCCATGAAACACGGAGAAGACATGAGCAAGAACTTGAAGAAAGTACGCTTTGCCGGCGCAGCCCAGGGATTCAACTGGCTCCCCGTATTCATCGCCGACGAGCAAGGCATTTTCGAGCGGCATGGCATCAGCATCGAGTACATGCGGCTCGGCTCAGTCGATAAAGCGACCGCCGCTGTACATGACGGAACAGCCGACCTTGCGATCACCCCGCCGGAAGGCGCTGTGGCCGATTTCGTGTCAGGAGGCACGCTGCGCATCGTCGGGTCCAACTCTGAACGGCTCCCGATGTCGCTGGTGGCGCGCCCGGACATCACCACCCTCGAGCAGCTGCGCGGCAAGCGGATCGGCACGTCATCGCTCACCGAAGGCACCGCCATTTACACGCAGCTCATGCTCAAGGAAGCCGGGCTGAGCTATCCCGAAGATTACAGCTTCGTACTCGCGGGGGTGCACACCACCCGCTGGGCTGCCCTGCAGGAAAACGAAATTGATGCCGCCCCGCAACCAGCGCCGTGGAACTTCCTCGCTGCACAGTCCGGCTACACCATACTCGGGGAGGTTGCTGATGTTATTCCCGAGATCATTTTCGCCGCCATCATCGGCAAAGATGACTGGCTGCGTGACAACAACGAAACGGTGCAGGATCTGGTGTCCGCCCTGTCCGAAGCGCACGACTTCGTCAATGACCCGGCCAACGACGCCATAACACTGCCCATCTATCAGCGGCTTACCACCCCGGACGACCCTGAGCTTGCCGCCCGAGGCCTGACATACACCCGGGGCCTGGGCATGTGGCCGGCCGGGCTTCGAGTCTCACCCGAGGCGCTGGCGGTAACCATCGACGTCATGATCAGTTCCGGCCTGCTCAACGAGTCGCAGCGGACCACCGCCGGCGGCGTAGTGGACGTCAACTTTTCGGTAGGGGCGTGACCCATGGCACGAGTCATGAAGAACGCCGTCCGCACCCCCATCGAGATAGCATCTGCATTCGCAGAGCTGGGCGTGGCGACAACACATGAGGCCCAAGAGCGCACAGGACTACTCCATTCGCGGCTGCAGGCGCGCCAGTCAGACGTCTCGATCGCCGGCACCGCTGTCACCTGCGAAGTCGCTCCGGGCGATAACTGGATGATCCATGTGGCGCTCGAACAAGCGCAGCCAGGCGACATCCTCGTCGTGACACCCACATCGCCGTGCGACGACGGGTATTTCGGTGACCTGCTCGCCACGTCCGCCATGGCGCGCGGCGTCCGGGGCCTGGTAATCGATGCAGGTGTACGGGATCTCGCGATCCTCAGGCGCATGGGGTTCCCTGTCTGGAGCAAGGCGGTCAGTGCGCAGGGAACCGTCAAGGAGACTCTCGCCGACGTCCAGTTTCCGATCGTCTGCGGCGGCCGCCTCATCTCCCCTGGCGACGTCATCGTCGCGGACGACGACGGCGTCTGTGTAGTTCCGCGCGAGGACGCCTCCGGTGTCCTCGCCTCCGCCCGGCGTCGTGAGGCCTTTGAGGAGGAAAAACGCGCTGTCTACGCCCAAGGGGTCCTAAGTCTTGACGCTCAGGACGGAATGCGCGCGCGACTGGAGGCCAAAGGCCTCCGCTACGTCTCTTAGGAGCTGCGTTCCCTCCAGCAATGACCAACTGCCCGATCCCACTTTTCACAGGAATCTGATGACATCACTAGTAGAAACTTCAAACGGCCCGGTTCCATCCACACACGTCGCAGCCCCAGCAACCAAGTCGGCAGGGCACGTCATCGTCGACTCCCTGGTGGCCCATGGGGTAAAGCGCACCCACATCGTTCCGGGCGAGAGCTTCCTGGACGTCCTGGACGGACTGCATGGTTCAGACATCGAAACGATTGTTTGCCGTCACGAGGGCGGAGCCACCTACATGGCAGAAGCCGACGGCAAAATGAACCAAGTGCCGGGTGTAGCGATGGTCACCCGGGGACCCGGTGCGGCGAACGCCCATGTGGGACTGCACACCGCGTGGCAGGATTCCACGCCTATGGTCCTGTTTGTGGGGCTGATCCCCTTCGCCCACCGGGACCGCGAGGCCTTCCAGGAGTTCGACATCAAAGCCTGGTTCGACACCGGCGCCAAGCGCGTTATGGTCCTGGACCACGCCGAGCGTGCCTCCGAAATCGTGGCGGAGGCGTTCTTCGCCGCCATGAGTGGCAGACCCGGCCCGGTCGTCGTCGGGCTGCCCGAAGACGTGATCCGCAAACAGATTGATCCGACGCCGCACCCGCCGATCCCTGTGGCTACCGGCGGAATGACTGGCACTGATTCAGACGCCCTTGCGGGAGCCCTTGCCGCCTCAACCAAGCCCCTGTTTGTGACCGGAGGCAACGACTGGACCCAGGAAGGGGCCGATAAGCTCACCGAGTGGCTGGAAGAGCACCATATCCCGGCCGCCGCCGAATGGCGCACCGAGGGCACCGTCCCGTTCGATTCACCGTCGTACGTGGGGCCTATCGGTTACGGCCGCCCACGGCCCACCTATGACCTGCTGGAAGAAACTGATCTGCTGATCTTCGTCGGCACTGTCCCCGGCGACGTCATCACCGACGGGTTTCTGTGCCGCCAGGACTGGAACAAAAAGAACTTCCTCGTCACCATCGATCCTTCCCTCCGGGGCCGTTCCGGCCCGGTTTCCTACCAGATCGTGGCCAAACCTGACGTGTTCATCCGGGACCTGGCCAAGATCCAGCTTCCGGTCAAAGAGGAGTGGAAAGCGTGGACAGCGCGGATGCGCACCGAACAGGAGTCCTTCGCCACGCTCCCCCCGGCGACGCCGACTGCCGGTCCGGCCCGGATGGACACTCTGATGGCCAACCTGGTGCCGACCTTGCCGGCCGACGCCATGGTCACCCTCGGGGCGGGTGAACACACCAACTGGGCGCACCGCTATTTCCCCACCCAGCGCTACGCCTCGATGATCAGCGCCCGCAACGGTTCCATGGGGTACTCCGTTCCCTCCGCCATCGCAGCCTCCCTGGAGTATCCGGGCAGGCGGGTGGTGACCATCGCCGGAGACGGCGAATTCCTCATGAACGGCCAGGAACTCGCCACCGCCGCCCAATATAGCGCCACTCCCCTGGTCATCGTCATGGACAACCAGGAATACGGAACCATCCGCACCCACCAGGAACGGCACTACCCGGAACGGATCTCCGGTACCCAGCTGAAGAACCCGGAATTCGCGCTCATGGCCCAGGCGTTCGGCGGCTTCGGCGTCAAAGTCGAATATGACTCCGACATCCCGGCAGCCATCGAAGCAGCTCTTAAAGCCATCGACGAAGACCACGTGTTCGCGCTCATCCACCTCGTGGTCGAGCAAAGAGTCAAAGCCTACTAAGCCTCCGCCCGGCACCCAGCGTCCGACGGCGACACTCCATCCTCCTGCTAACCCCTCAGACCTTCGCATTCCCAAGGAGACTTCCGCATGACCATTTCCCCCGCATTCTCCCCTGCCGTTTCACCCGGCTCCATCTCATCCGAGCGTGAAGCCGCACTCCTTGCCTCTGTCCCCGCCGGCCTGCTGATCGGCGGGCAATGGCGGGACGCGTCCGACGGCGGCACGTTCGATGTGCACGACCCCGCCACCGGGGAGGTACTCGCTACCCTCGCCTCCGCCACCAGCGAGGACGCTCTCGCCGCTTTGGACGCCGCGGACGCAGCCCAGGCGTCCTGGGCGCGCACCGCACCCCGCGTGCGGGCCGAGATCCTGCGGCGCGCCTTTGACCTGGTCACTGCACGCGCCGAGGACTTCGCCCTGCTGATGACCCTGGAAATGGGCAAACCACTGGCCGAAGCCCGCGGCGAAGTGACCTACGGCGCCGAGTTCCTGCGCTGGTTCTCCGAAGAAACCGTCCGCGACTACGGCCGCTACCTCACCACCCCCGAAGGCAAAAACAAGATCCTCGTCCAGCACAAACCCGTCGGACCCTGCCTGCTCATCACGCCCTGGAACTTCCCCCTCGCGATGGCCACCCGCAAAGTCGCCCCCGCCATCGCCGCAGGCTGCACCATGGTCCTCAAACCCGCCAAACTCACCCCGCTCACCGCCCAATACTTCGCGCAGACCATGCTGGAAGCCGGACTGCCCGCCGGCGTCCTCAACGTCGTCGCATCCTCTTCCGCCGCCGGGATTTCCGGGCCGCTGCTGGCCGATCTGCGGCTGCGGAAAGTCTCCTTCACCGGCTCCACCCCCGTCGGCAAACGCCTCATGGCCGACGCCGCCGGCAACGTCCTGCGGACCTCCATGGAGCTCGGCGGCAACGCCCCGTTCATCGTCTTCGAAGACGCCGATCTGGATGCCGCCGTCGAAGGGGCCATGGCCGCCAAGATGCGGAACATGGGCGAAGCCTGCACCGCCGCCAACCGCTTCCTCGTCCATGAGTCAGTGGCGCAGGAGTTCACACGTAAGTTCGCTGCAGCCATGGGTGCCTTGACCACCGGGCGAGGCACCGAACCCGCCACCCAAGTAGGTCCCCTGATCGACGCCGGCGCCCGCGACGACGTGCACGCCCTCGTGGCTGCCGCCGTCGACGCCGGAGCCACCGCCCTCACCGGCGGCGCACCCGTGGACGGCGCCGGCTACTTCTACCAGCCCACCGTGCTCGGTGACGTGCCGAACGGTGCCGCGATCCTCCGGCAGGAAATCTTCGGACCCGTAGCCCCCGTCACCACCTTCGCCACCGAGGCGGACGCCATCCGCCTGGCCAACGCCGGCGAATACGGCCTCGCCTCCTACCTCTACAGCCGCGACTTCAACCGCCTCCTGCGCGTGGCCGAACAGATCGAATTCGGCATGGTCGGCTTCAACGCCGGCATCATCTCCAACGCCGCCGCCCCCTTCGGCGGCGTCAAGCACTCCGGCCTCGGCCGCGAAGGCGGCACCGAAGGCATCGCCGAATACACCACCACCCAATACCTCGGCATCGCCGACCCCTACGCGCGCGTTGGCGCGCCCTGACGCTCGACGTCGTTATCAGGGCCGGGACAAGGAGACTGGGCAGTCATTGACTGCCCAGTCTCCTTTTGCTGTGCCGTAATTCAGGGCCGATGTGCGCAGATGCCTCCTGCGAAAGCGTATGAACATCTTTCCCGCCCAGCGGGAAACCGATGGCAGGGCAATCTGTGACCGGCAACACTTGAATGACACTGCAGAGGACGTTCATGACTCACAGGAATCCCTGCAGTTCCCCGTTTATCTTGGTGCGGCCCGTCCGCGAACCCTGAATTTTCATAGGACCAGAACTGATGAAACAACAACGATGTTGGCAGCACGAATGCACAATGTCAGTGCCCCGATGGTGCTCGAACAGGCACCAGCTCCTTCCCCAGGCCCCCTGGACGTGCTCATCTCGATCAAGGCGTGCGGCACAGTCCCCAACCGGGTTAATGAGCCCATCTCCGGCATATCGGCCCGCAGCCGCGGATTCAGCGACTTCATCATTTCCCCGTCTTAGCGGACACGCCTTCCCGGATCACGTCGAGGTGATCCCGGGACAACTTACACAAAGGACCAAATCATGATTTCCACAACTCTCGGGCGTACTGAGACAACCGCGCCGAGTCCACTCACAAAGTCCACGAGTCCTCGTACAAAGTCGTCGTACCTTGTCCACACGGTCATTGGCCTTGCCCTGATGGCGGTGATTTCGCTCCTCCCCGCCCCGGCTCCTATGACACCCACCGGCATGGCGGTGGTCGGGGTCTTTGCTGGAACGCTCTACCTATGGACCACCGTGGACTTGGTGTGGCCGAGCGTCCTCGGCATCACGCTGAGCGCCTTCTTTATCAATTCAGTGATGGAGCCGGCAGCTCTCCACGGCATCTGGAAGGCTCTCCAGGAATCCGTGGGCAACTGGGTAGTGGCCTTTGTTATTGGCAGCCTCCTCCTGACCTACGCCCTCAACGAATCCGGGCTCACCAGCAGGATCGCCGACTGGTTCCTCTCGCGCCGGTGGGCGCAGCGAAGCCCCTGGGCATTCACTTACACGCTATTCGCCTGCGCATTCTTCCTGGGCATGTTCCTGGACCTCATCCCCACGCTGGTGTTCATGATCGCCCTCCTTAACGCCGTCTTCCGCAAGCTCGGATACACCTACGGCGAGAAGTATCCCCTCGTCGTCATCATCGGCTGTACGTTCCTGATCAACATCGCTTTCGCCATCACCCCGATTTCCCATCCCGTCACCCTCATTGGCCTGGGTGTTTTCACCGGCGCTTCCGGCGGTGCATCGATCGGATTCGTCGAGTACATGCTCGTGGGAATTCCCGTGGGAATCGTCGCGGGCGGCCTCATCGCACTGTTCCTCCGATACGTCGTCAAGCCAAGCCTGGAACGGTTCAAGAACGTCGACTACGCCGAGCTGGCATCCGAGAACGCCGCACCGCTGAGCCGGCGCGAAGCCGCCACGGCGATCATCTTCTCCTTGGTGGTCCTCACCTGGGTTCTCCCTGGACTCATCAGCCTCATCGATCCTCAAGCGGGAATCGTCACCTTCTTTGACGAGATCACGTTGATTGTCCCGACGCTCTTCGGCGTCATCCTGCTGATGCTCCTGCGGATTGAGGGCAAGCCGCTCCTCGATCACGCCTCAGCTCTCCGTACTGTCCCTTGGGGCGTCATCTCACTGGTGGCCTGCGCGATGCTCTTTGGCACGCTGCTTACCTCGGACGCGGTGGGCCTGACCACCTTCCTCGTCGGAGCCCTCAGCCCCCTCTTCGCGTCCGGCCTGAGCCCGCTCCTGATAATGCTCGTCCTGGTACTGGCCATCGCATTCATCACCAACGTAGCCAATCACGTCCCAGTGATCATCATGTTCGTTGCAGTCTGCGTTCCCCTCGCCGAAGCGCTCGGAGTGGACAACCGCTTGGTCGGAACGCTGGTGATCCTGGCGGCCCAAATGGGCTTTGCCCTGCCATCGTCCCTCGCGTCAGTGGCCCTGATCTTTGGCGACCCCTGGGTCAAGCCCGGCGCCGTCGTACGGTACGGCGTCTATGCCACGCTGGTATCTGCCCTCAGCATCGTACTGGTCGGATACCCGCTGGCAAGCCTCGTCTTTGCAGGCGGATAGCAGCAGAATGGTGCTTTGCCATAGCGGGTTGAGGGACATTTCCTCAGCCCGCTATTGGCATGCCTCACCCGCGACCGACTTCCCAGATGCTCGGCCTCTTTAGCTCATTGAAAACGATATGGCGCGCATTCGCTGAGAGGCGTAGATTCAAGCAACCGAAGCAACGCCGAAGGATTTCTTTAAAGGGGAGCCAATGGCCGGATGGAATGCAGACAATGCAGCCGGTCCTACCGGACTTGGTGCGGTAACGCTCGTGGAGGGATCGTCCTTCTGCATTTCTCTGCAGAACGGGGACATCTTCGCCCACCACCCTCATGGTGTTTTCCACCGGGACACGAGAATCCTTTCCCGCTGGTGCCTCACGGTCAACGGCCAGGAGTTGGAGCCGCTGGGTGCCTGGACTTCTTCCCCGTTTCGCGCAACCTACACATGCAGGGCCGTACGTGCCGACGGCCGGGCAGACAGCCCGCTAACGGTGATACGCAACCGGGAGTTGGGGGCCGGAATACTCGAGGACATCACCATTCACAATTACTCCCGAGAGCCGTCCCCCTGTGAAATCGTGCTCTCCGTGGATGCGGATTTCGCTGACCTCTTTGAAGTCAAAGATGGGCGCTTCCATCGGCAATGGGAACAGACACGTCGACCCGAGGACGGGTCACTGAGGATCGAGGCCGTCTGGCAAGGGGTAAGGAAGGACGTCATCGTGCGGGCAGCTGACTGCGAGGTCAGCACCGATGGTCTCCGGTTCCACACGGTTATTCCTGCTCAAGGAGAGTGGAGCGTCCGGGCGACAGTAGTTCCGGAATTGGGGGACGTCGCGGAAGGACTGCTTTTCCAGCCGGCTCCGGATACCGTTTCTCCCCAGGACCGGCGGCAACAGGCCTGGGCTGCAACTATCCCTGTTGTGAAAATGGGCAATCCTTCTGTGCAGCGAACGATGCTTCGCAGCCATGACGATCTCGGCGCCCTGCGCATCGTCGACCCGGACCATCCCGACCGCATGGTCGCCGCCGCGGGCGCGCCTTGGTTCATGGCCCTGTTCGGGCGGGACTCGCTGCTGTCCTCGTCCATGATTCTGCCGCTCGATGCGTCGCTCGCCCTCGGAACGCTGCAGACTCTGGCCGACCGGCAGGGATCAGTCGAGGACGTCCTGACTGAAGAGCAACCGGGGCGGATCCTGCACGAGGTGCGGTTCGGCGTCGGCACGGGTCTGGCACTTGGCGGCAAGTCCGCCTACTACGGCAGCACCGACGCCACACCCCTGTTCGTGGCCCTGCTGGGCGAAGTCTCCCGCTGGGGGGTTCCCGCGGAGGACATCGCAGCACTGCTTCCGCACGCGGACCGTGCCCTGGACTGGATCCGGGACTACGGCGACAGTGACGGTGACGGGTTCGTCGAGTACGAGCGCCTTAACGATCAAGGCCTTATCAACCAGGGCTGGAAGGACTCCTGGGATGGAATCAATTTTGCCGACGGCAGCCTCGCGGAGCCTCCCATCGCGTTGTGCGAGGTGCAGGGTTACGTTTACAGCGCTTATATCGCCCGTGCCTGGATGGCCCACGACGCCGGCGACCGGGACTTGGCAGCTGAGCTCCAGGACCGGGCAGCCCAGTTGAAGAAGCGGTTCAACGAGGTGTTCTGGTTGCCTGAGCGCGGGTACTACGCGATCGCGCTCGACCGGGACAAGCGGCCGGTCGATGCCTGCGCCTCCAACATGGGCCACTGCCTGTGGTCCGGCATTGTGGATGCCGACAAGGCCCAACAGGTGGCCGACCGGCTCATGTCTCCGGAGATGTTCAGCGGCTGGGGTGTCCGCACCTTGGCGACGGACATGGGTGCGTACAATCCGGTCAGCTACCACAACGGCTCTGTCTGGCCGCATGACAATGCGCTCATAGTTGCGGGCCTCATGCGCTATGGATTTGTGAAGGAGGCCCAGACCCTTTCCACCGCGCTTTTAGAGGCCGCCGAATATACGGACAACAGGCTGCCGGAACTGTTCTGCGGGTTCAGCCGCTCCCGGTGCCCGGAGCCGCTCCCTTACCCGACGGCCTGCTCTCCGCAGGCTTGGGCGTCCGCTGCCCCGGTGATGCTCCTCCGCAGCCTGCTGCGCTACGAGGCCCATGTCTCCCTGGGCGGGCTTTGGATGGACCCTGTGCTGCCGGAATCATGGGGTTTCATGCATGGTTCAAATGCACCGGTCGGCACGGCGAGGGTTAGCGTGGACATCAACGGAACGCGGGCGGCGGTGGAGGGACTGCCGGAAGGAATGGTCTTCCACAAGGGAACGCGGCCTCCGCTGGACAACTTTTCAGAGCTGGAATTGCTGCGCCGCGAGAAAGCGCCCCGGCCGGACGGCTAATAGCCATCGATCACCCTTGCCCTACCCACGGCGGACAGCACGCTGGTGGCGCCACCACCTGCGCTGCCTCGGTGAGCGCGCCGGCGTCTTCCGCGTGCCCAGGTCGTCTGGACAGTCTCCACAAAACGCCTGTGGGTGTAGCCGCGCCTGCCCATTGTCCTTGACAATTTACTGAGTAGAGTCATAATTGAGTAGGCTCACTTCTCAAGGCGGGCGAGCTGCAGGACAAGTCATGCTCGCGCAGGGAGGGCACCAATGAACACAGGTCACAGAAGGAGCACCACCCGATGCGGGCGTTCGTTATCACCAAGTACAAGGAGCCGCTACGTGAAGCGGACGTCGCTGAGCCGACCGTCGGGGACCGCGATGTGCTCGTTCAGGTTCATGCAGCGGGCCTGAACCAGTTGGACGAGAAGATCCGGCTGGGTGAGTTCAAGCAGATCCTGCCTTACAAGCTCCAGCTGATCCTCGGCAATGACGTCGCCGGCACCGTCGTCCGTGTCGGAGCAAAGGTGCGAGGGTTCAAGCCCGGCGATGAGGTCTACGGCCGCCCCGACGAGGACCGCATCGGCACGTTCGCCGAACGCATCGCCGTCGCCGAAGGCGACCTGGCACTGAAGCCCGCATCGGCCAGCATGGACGAGGCAGGTTCATTGCCACTCGTGGCACTCACAGCGTGGCAGGCCCTCGTCGAGAAGGGCAATGTGCAGCCGGGGCAGAAGGTTCTGATTCACGCCGGCGCCGGCGGGGTCGGCTCGATCGCGATCCAGCTCGCCAAACACCTCGGAGCTGCTGTGGCAACCACCACGAGCGGTCCCAATGCCGAGTTCGTGCGCGACCTCGGCGCGGACACCGTGATCGACTATCGCACGCACGACTTTGAGCAACTCCTCACCGGATACGACCTGGTGTTGGACAGCCTGGGCGGGGAGAACCTCGAGAAGTCGCTGCGCATCCTGAAGCCCGGCGGGAAGGCGATCGGGATCTCCGGCCCACCAGACCCCACATTCGCGCGCGATGCCGGTTTAGGCCCTGTGCTGCGTCTGGCGATCGCGGTACTCAGCAGCAAGATCCGGAGGCAGGCGAAGCAGCTCGGCGTCAGCTACGAGTTCCTCTTCATGCGGGCCAGCGGCGACCAGTTGCGTGAGATCGCAGCCCTCGTGGACGAGGGCGTGCTGCGCCCGATCGTGGGGAAGGTCTTCGACTTCGCCCAGACTCCCCAGGCACTGGAATCCCTGGCCGAGGGCGGCATCCGAGGCAAAGCCGTCGTCGCTCTCAGCAGCTGAGCCTCGGACAACCATGCATCCCCAGCAATCCAGGAGAACCAGCATCATGAAAAAGACCGACGCTTCGAACGAATCCGTCATTACCTCGTACGCCAAGGCACCGGCCGGCAGTGTCACCGCCGGGGGTGTCACCTATGCGTACCGCGAGCTGGGACCCAGGGGAGGCATCCCCGTGGTCTTCTTCGTGCACCTCGCCGCGACTCTGGACAACTGGGACCCCCGCATCATCGACCCCATCGCGAAGAACCGCCACGTCATCGCCTTTGACCAGCCCGGCGTCGGAGCCTCGACGGGTCAGGTTCCCGACAGCATCGAGGCCATGGCCGACGACGCCCATACCTTCATCAAGGCCCTCGGGTACGACAAGATCGACGTCTTCTCCTTCTCGATGGGCGGCATGATCGCCCAGGACCTGATCCTTAAGCATCCCGGACTGGTCCGCAAGCTCGTCCTGACTGGAACAGGGCCGCGCGGCGGCAAGGACATGGACAAGGTTGTCGGCACCACCTACTGGGACACCCTCCGTGCGACCCTCACGCGATCGGACCCCAAGGAGTTTCTGTTCTTCAACCGCAACGCCACCGGCAAGCCGGCCGCGAAGGCGTTCGTCAGGCGCCTTCAGGAGCGCACCGTCGACCGTGACAAGTCGATCAGCACCAAGGCCTTCCAGACCCAGCTGAAGGCAATCCAGAAGTTCGGCCGCTCCGCCCCGTCGGACCTGTCGAAAATCACCCAGCCCACCCTCATCGCCAACGGCGACAACGACCGCATGGTGCCGTCGATCCTCTCCGAGGACCTGCACCGTCGCATCAAGGGATCCGAGCTGATCCTCTACTCCGATTCCGGTCACGGCGGCATCTTCCAGTTCCACGCCAAGTTTTCTGCCGTCGCCGTCGAGTTCCTCGCACGCTGATGGGACCGGGGACCTATACTCATAATTGAGCCCAGTCAGTTTATTCCGGGGGAGGAACCGTCATGTCTGTCGCTTCCCATCCGCTCGGACGGCGCGAGCGGAACAAGCAGCAGAAACTCGACCGCATCACTGCCGCAGCCAGCGAGCTGTTCGCTGAGCACGGCGTCGAGGATGTCACGACGCAGCAGATCGCTGACAAGGCTGACATCGGCACTGGAACCCTGTTCCTCTACGCCAAAACCAAGGGTGAACTCCTCCTGCTCGTGCAGAACGCCCACTACGCGGAAGCCCTTGAGCGGGGCCGGGCTGATGCTGAAACCATCCCGGATGTGTTGGATGCTGTGATGTCCATCGTGCGGCCAATCGTGGAATGCAACCGCGTCCAGGTCGACAACGGGCGCACCTACCTGCGGGAGATGGTCTTCGGCGATCCGACGGAGCCACACCACGGAAAGGCTCTCTCCATCGTCGCGCAGACCGAGGAAGCCGTTGCTGCCGTCCTTGGCAGGGATGAGCGGCTCGGGGCTGGTAGCGCCGCAACGACGGCACACATCGTCTCGGCGATCATGTTCCTCAGCATGGCGATAAGTGTGAACGCCGCTTTGAGCATCGACACGATCGTGGAGGACATCCGCACCCAGATCAGCGTGCTGCTGACCCGCTGACGCCTCCGGGAATCCGCGTCGTATTTCTGGCGCTGCGACATCCCCGTTTGCATTGCCGCTGAGCGACACCACCCTTCAGCGCCCGCGACAAGCGACTGGTTATGGCAAATACTTGGCTAGCCACGGACGCCATTGCCCGCCTCACCAACGAATTGGTCAGACCGGCCCACCACTGAGGCGGGACCACTGGATCCGAGTTCCGGCCTGCCGGCGGCGAGCTGGTATGGATACCCAATGGTGACGGCCCTGTAACACGGATTACACATGCCGTTCGTAGCCTTGCAGTAGGAACTTTCCCGGAAGGACATGTGGATGAATGCCGCAGACACCGCAATCAAGCCGATCATTGGGCTGACCACCTATCTTGAGCGGGCCGGCACCGACGGGTGCGGCAACGTGCGCGCGGCGTTCCTCCCCGAGAAGTACCTCACGCCCATCCTTGACGCGGGCGCAGTTCCGGTCCTTCTCCCGCCGCAGCCCACCACCGGGGACATGATAGAGCATCTTGTCAGCAGGCTGGACGGGCTGGTCATACCTGGCGGCTGGGATGTGGATCCGGCCCGATACGGTCAGGAGCCGCATCCGGAAACGGACTCTCCCCATGCCGAACGCGATGAGTGGGAAGCCGCCCTGATCCTTGAAGCGATCCGCCAGGATGTTCCTCTTCTCTGCATCTGCAGGGGTGAACAGCTGCTCAACGTCACGCTGGGCGGCACCCTGCACCAGCACCTGCCCGACGTCCTGGGAACCGGCCATTACCAGCTGGGCGGCTACCAGTTCAATGGCATCCGTGTCGACATCCGGCGCGATTCCCGGCTGGGCCGGCTCTTGGGGGCTGACGCACTGGAAGCCGTTCCCGTTTCGCACCACCAGGCCGTGGACCGCCTTGGCGAAGGGCTCATCGCCACCGCTTGGAGTGAAGACCAGATAGTCGAAGCAATTGAGCACCCCGGCGCGGGCTTCTGTGTGGGGGTGCAGTGGCACCCGGAACAGCTCGCGGAAGAGAAAGCGCTGTTCCATGGCTTCGTGGAGGCGGCCAGCGCCAAGATGCTGTCGCGGCTTCGCCCGGCTCCCGTGGATTCCCTCGAGTTCGCGCACGAAATGGCTGCTAACTGAGATACCGCAGGGATCTCTTCCTAGGACACTTTCCGGTGCCATAGTCTGGGCACGCCAACCCGCCACCAGAGGTGAAGAAGGCGGGAAAGCAGGATATGTGGCGCTTAGAAGGGACCGACCATGCTGATCTGCGCAACCTGTGCCGTCGAACGCGACGAACCCACCCCAGTGGTCTGCCCGATCTGCACCGATGAGCGGCAGTATGTGCCCGAGGACGGACAAAGATGGCTCACACTGGACGGGCTGGCGCACGAGGGCCAGCAGACACTGTTGACGGAGAATGAGCCGGGACTTATCGCGATCAAAACCGAGCCAAAGGTCGGGATCGGCCAGACCGCCCAGCTTGTCGTGACACACGAGGGTTCGCTGCTGTGGGATCCTGTCGGCTACGTCGATGACAGCGCTGTGAAGGCAGTGCTGGAGCGAGGCCAGGTCCTGGCGATCGCCGCCAGCCATCCACACATGTTCGGCGTGCAGGTCGAATGGTCGCATCGGCTCGGTGGCGTCCCCGTCCTAGTTGCCGACGCAGACCGGCAATGGCTGGGGCGCAACGATCCGACCATCGAATACTGGTCCGGCACGCGAACCATCGCCGAAGGGTTGACGCTACACCAGACCGGGGGGCACTTCCCGGGCAGCGCTGTGGCGCACTGGGCTGCAGGAGCGGGCGGCAGAGGAGTGCTGCTGAGCGGTGACAGCGTATTCCCGAATCCAGACCGTCGCTCAATCGCCTTCATGCGCAGCTACCCGAATCATTTGCCGCTATCCGGCGCGGTGGCGTTGCGACTCGCCGCGCAGCTGGGAGGGCTCACGTTCGACCGGATCTACGGCAACTTCAACAATGTAATCGCGTCCGAAGCCAAGGCCGTTCTGCATGATTCTGCCAACCGGCACGCTGCTTGGGCGCGAAGAGACTTCGACCATTTGACCTGAACCGCTCATTTCCCGTTTAGCGTCAGTTGGGGATTGAAGTGTCACCTCAGTGTGCCAAGCCCTCCGCTTCTTTTGAAGGTCCGGGTTGAGCAGCTTGCCATCAGTGAGGGCTTCGGCCAAGGCCATGAGGTCGCCCGCCGTGGAGACGCCCTGCCCGGCCCTGCAGGACGCATTCCCGCCGCGTCGCGATAAAATGGATTGATCATGATCGGTGTCCAGCTCCGTATTCTGGCCTGGTTCGTCGTCCCAGCGACCCTTCTTTCGGGCTGCACGCCCGCCACCAGCCTCGATGAGGCTGCCACCGATCGACCGGTCCAGACCTCCTCGGCCCCGCCAGCCGCACGCGATGACATCCCAGCTCCTCACCAGCCCCCATCCCCCACTCCGACATTGGTTCCCACGCCGGCGCCGGTGCCCCGGGCGTTCGCCCTCAACCTCTACCAGGAGGGGGACTTCGTTCCCCAGTACACCTTCGAGTGGTGTGTGGCGGCGAGCATCCAGATCATGCACAATCTCATCGACGACACGAGGGGCCGGACTTGGGCCGATCCCGTTCAGCAGGGTCAGCTGTGGGAGATGGCCCGGGCACGGTCGTCCAATTCGTTCAACGGTGCCAATCCCCTGGGCTGGGCGCAAGTGCTGACCAAGGTCGGAATGGGTCCGTACACCGTCGTCAGCATTGCCGACTACCAGGAAGCGCTACGAACCGCGGCGCGCGCCATCGCTGACACGGGCCGGCCGGTCGGGCTGGTCATGTGGCGCGGGCGCCACGTATGGGTGATGAGCGGCTTCGCGTCACTCGGCGACCCCGACCAGTTCCCTGATTTCTCGGTCACCGGAATCCGCGTTCAAGATCCGCTCTACCCGTACGGCGACGAGCGGTGGGGACCGTCCCCCGCGCCCAACGCCCTGCTCACGCCGAAGCAGTTGGCGACGCAGTTCGTCGTCCGCGAGCCGCGACGCTGGAGCAGCAATCTGCCGGCCGGCTACATGCTCGTGCTCCCGGTCGCCAAGGCCTGACCAACCTTAAATCAAACGTTGTGGAACCCGTCATGTTGAAGCACGTTCCCGAAGTGCGAAGCTTCCCCGACTGCTGGACAAAACACCCGAGGAGGTCACCATGACGGTCACTTTCAACCACACCATCGTCTACGCAACGGACAAGCGCCGTTCGGCGGAGTTCCTGGCCAACGTGCTCGGTCTGCCGAAGCCCCAGCCCATGTGGTCTTTCATGACCGTGCCCCTCGACCACGGAGTTGCCCTCGATTTCGCCACGGCAGACCGGCCCATCTCCCCGCAGCACTACGCCTTCCTGGTCAGCGAGGAGGACTTCGACGGAATCTTCGCAAGGATCCAGGCCCTGGGCATCCCCTACTGGGCGGACCCGGGACGGTCCCGCTCGCAGCAGATCAACCACAACGATGGCGGACGGGGCGTCTACTTCGCGGATCCTGACGGGCATTTTCTCGAGGCGATCACGCGTCCGTACGGATCGGGTGCTGCATGAACTACAAGGTACGCAGACGGTCGCCTTTGGCGGTGTTGCTAATCCAGAACGGCGGTTGCTTCGATCTCGACGAGCACGTCGGGCTCAAACAGAGACTCGACGCCGATCAGCGAGGTCGGCGGCATCGGCGTGGGCAGTCCGGTCTCTGCGGCGACACTTTCGATACCTTCCATGAGAGCGGTGATCTTCTCCGGAGCCCAGGAGGTCACGTAGAACGTCAAACGCACCACGTCATCGAAGGTCGCGCCACCGCCGGCTAGCCCGGTCGCCGTATTACGAAGAGCCTGGGCGACCTGACCGGCCAGATCACCCGGCGCGACGGGCGTAGCATCCGCCAGGCGGGAGATCTGGCCGGCAACGTGAACATGACGCGTACCGGTGCCGAGCGCGACATGGTGGTACGGGGTGGGCTGCATCAGGCCTTCAGGGCTGAAACGCTGAACAGACATGAGACTCCTTAGAAGAGAGATGAACTTGGTATATCTTTGATACCTAGTAGATGCAGGACACTTCAACGAGACCAGGTTTCATGCCGGATACCACTAGCCACACTGACCCGCTGGAGATCAGCTCCCCACACCGGGAATTGCTCGATCAAGTTCTCGACAAGTGGTCACTGAGCGTGCTCAACGAACTTTGCGAGCGGCCGTGCCGGTTCAGCCAACTGCGGCGCGCGATCCCCGCGTTGTCGCAGAAGTCCTTGACGGCGACGCTGCGGCGCCTCGAACGCAACGGCATCGTCGAACGCAAGCTGCTGAGCTCGCGCCCCGTGGCGGTTGAGTACCGCATCACACCATTGGGCAAGACACTTCGCCACCCCATCGACGTGCTCCTGGAATGGGCTGCAGCGCAGATGCCCCACATCGAACAGGCACGCGATGCCTTCGACCTCCAGGAACTGTCCGAAGACACCTGACGACGGAGCGCCCTAATCGCCGGCTGCCTAATGTGGTGCTGGAGTCCGGGATTAATTTCTAGGCCAGTGGGTCGGCCGCGTCGTCGTCCCCTTGAGGCTTGGAGCAGGCGATAAAGTGTTCGACAAGCGGTTCCTGGCCGCCCGCGCATGACCCAGCCGCCGGCACAAGGACGTGTTTCCTTGCCCGGCAAGCCATGACCATCAAGGACTGGCTGCTTGTGAGTGACCCTTCCGATCTAGGGCCGGAGCTGCCGGTTTTGCGGGTCCTCTGTGCTTTTCGTTCAGGTCAGACCGCTGCGTGTACCGCTAGCCATTTCTCGATGCTGCCGGCAATTTCGTCCCAGCCGTCCTGGACCAGGAGCAGGTGGTTCCTGCCGGGAAATTCCATGAATTCCGTGCCGGCCGCTGATTTGCGCTGCTTGCGGTAGTTTGCCTTGTTGGTCTGGGGCGGGATGGTGTGGTCTGCGCCGCCGGCGACGAACAGCAATGGCGCGCGGCTGCTATTGCGCATGTTCACCCGGCTTTCGGCGCGTGGAACCATGTGGCCGAGGGCGTTCTGGAAAACGATCCTTCCGGGGGCCGGTATGCAATACCGCTCGTAGAATTCGTCGCTGGCTTCCGGGGACATTGAGTTCGTGAAGGCATAGTGGAACTGTTTGGGTGTCAGTCCGACGGCGCGTTGCCGGTTGCGCGGGTTGGCCAGGGCAGGTGAGACCGCCTTCATCGTGGAGATCGGGAAGGACAGGACGCGCGCGGGCGCCGCCGAATCGATGGCCACACCCGCCGAGCCAAGGCCGCGATCCAGCAACAGCTGAACAATGAGACCGCCCATGGAGTGGCCGATCAGGGCCGGAGGTTCTTCCATGCTGCTGATGCTTTCTGCATAGAAGTCCACGAGAGTGGAGATCCTCAGCTGGGCAAGTTCCGCGGGATCCTGGCGCACGGCCTCCACGGTGCGGTCGCCGATTCCCGGCCAGCCGGGTGCTGCCACGCGGTACCCGCGCTCCTCGAAGTAGCCGGTGAAGTTGTCCCACACCCGCGGCGTGAGCCACAACCCGTGAATGAGCAGAATGTTCTTAGCCATGATGCGTCTCCTATGCGATCAATTTGTGGCGGATGTTGGTGCTGCTGGACTGCCCGGTTGGCCGCGATTCAAGACCGGCTATGGCTGCTTCCAGCCGGGGCCGCAGGTCGCCGTCAGCGTCTCCGGCCAGGACGCCCAGCGCGTGTTCCTCCTGCAGGACGCAGCGGAAAGCGGCCGCGAGCGTGCGGTCATCTATCTCCGGGTCGATTAGGCGCAGAAGCAGTTCCACTGCGTCGAGGCGGCCCCAGAGGAAGTCGTTCTCACGTCGTCGGCGTTCGAAGAACCCGCCGAAGCTTTTGAAGTCGGTGCTGAGGAGCTTCGGCCCTTCCCATTGCAGCGCCAAGGCGTCATCGGGATTAAAACGGTTGATATTGATCGGGGTGGATTGCGGCACCTGTGACAGTGCCGTGACGGGAAAGCTCGTGACGTCCCACAGCGGGAAGCCGAGGAATCGGGCCAGGATGTTTGTCCGGACCTCCGGAGCCCATGACCGCGTTGCTTCATGTATCTGCTCCCAGCAATGCCGCTCGAGATCGTTGAGTTCCGCATCCATCCAGTTCTTGACGTCGTTGAGGAACACTTCGAGCCCGCTCACATGCTCCGCGATGAAACCGGAAGGATCCTTGCCAAGCCAGGGTCGTAATGCATCCTGTCCGAAGAGCGCGTAGGCCTCCAGATCGAGGGCCGATCCCATTCGGCCGGGCAAACTCCAGAGCCGGTCCAGGGCTTCGTAGAGCTGGAACTTGAGCCTGTCCACCGCCGGCCTGTCAGGGGAGGCCATGTCTGACTTGTACAACAGATTGAGGCCGTCAATGATGAAACGCAGCCGGCGTTCCCGGAACGGAAGGTCATAGAGGCTCAGGAACGCCATGGAACCGGCTGCGTCTCCCAGCTCGGCGGCGATGCGCCGGATCCAGAGGGTCAGGATGTCGCGGATCAGCGCCGCCGGGGATGAGGCGGTCGGGTAGCCGAAACCGGTGCAGACGGCATCGCCTAGGTTTGCAGCCAATGACTGAAGTCTCAGGGTGCGGTATGTCTCCATGTGGATACCGAGACGACGCTCGGCCTCCTCATGCATGGCGTGGATAAGCGACCGGATTTTCTCGTAGTCGGGCTCGGCCTGCCAGCCGGGGTGGCGGGACAAGACGTGGAGTATGTCCGGCAGTTGTTCCGTCGCCAGCACTGCGAGGCGCCGGATCCGGTCGTTCCGGTTCCTGAGTGACAGGATCTCGTCGAGGATGGGCTCATGGGCTGGAATAGTGCTCTTCGCGGCCAGGACCGTCTCCAGCCACGACGGAAGTTTCACCGCGCCGCCGCGCCGGGCTGCGGTTCCCGTCTCCGGATGGTCTGTTGGCCGGCCGGCGGGAGACGGCTGGACATAGACGATCCGCCGGTCCACTTCGGCACCTGCGCCCTTGCGCTCTATGGCTTTGATGGCATGTCCGAAGGGGTGGTTATCGAGCACGCCCCCATCAACGAACCAGGACTTCCGGGGATCCTCTTCGAGCAGGCCGTACTCCGCGAAGAATTCGCTGCAGAACCGTTCCGGATCAAACTCGCCCAATCCTGAGAGGGAAACTTCGTCACCGAAATCCGCGAGTGTGACCGGCGGAAAAGCGCCGGGGAAACTGGACGTGGCACGCGCCGCGAAGGTCAGTGCACGGTTGTAGGCCGCGGAGAACTGGTTTTTCCGTCCGCTGCCCGAGGCCCCGGGTGAACGGTCAGGCGGGGTGGCCCGGAAATGCATCACATGCCGGTGCGTCCTGTCCTGCAGAAGTTCTCCGCCCGGGACCACGTTGACCAATCTGCGGTACCCCCGTCCGTCTGTGAGGGTGATGTAGAGGTCCAGGGATTGATTGGGAGGGATTAGGGTTCCGTTTCCACCCGGGCGGGCATCCTCCTGATCCATCTGCTTCAGGCCTTCATGGATCAGCCGGATCATCCGGCGGCCGCCCAGCGGCGCCTCGGCATGGCCACCGCTGAACAGCAGCCGGCTGATGAAAAGCGCCACCTTGAACCACGCCGGTCCGGTCCCGGCCAGCAGCTTCCTGATGTCCGCCTGCTCGAACCACAGCTCCCTCAACGGGTCCTGGGTGAGGTCCCCGGCGATGGCTTTGGCGAGGTAGACGCCGTCGATGCCGCCTGCAGACGTTCCTGCGATGGTGTCGACGACGACTTTCACCGGAACGCTGTCGCGGCCGGTGCGGGCCAGCGCTTCGCGGTAGATGCCCCGGAGAGTGGCCGGTTCGTGGGTACCCTCGCCGCCGGTTTCGTTCTCGGCCGAAGCGATGAGCAGCTCTTGGATCTCGCGGGTGATCCCGAACATGTACACAGCGAGGGAGACGCCGCCGGTGCAGACCAGCGCCAGACGCAGCTCCCGGTAGCCGCTCACGGTTCCGTCGCCGCCGACCGCCAAGGCAGGAAGGCGTTCTTGAGGCCGCCCAGCGCGTCGGATAATTCGGGATAATGCCGGATCAGTACCGTGGCGAACGTATTGTCGGCGATCCAGTCCATGCCCGCTTTGGAGTACACCTCCTGGCGGTAGTCCGTGGTGAAGAACCGGTCGCTGTTGAGCCTGCGGGAGGCCATCAGGATGAACACCCGGAACGCGGTGTCGCTGAAGGCAAACCCTGCAGGCCGCTTTTCGGCGAACATGCCGACCATCAGATCGACCTTTTCGATGTCGTCCTCATATAGCCGGCGCAGGGTCGGGACATCGTCAGGGTTTTCCGCCAGTTCTTCGAACGTCCGGAACGGTTTCATGTGCAGCAGGCGCCGGAACTCGTTGTACCGCGGAATTCCTTGTTCGCGCTCCCGAAGAATGTCGGTGGCGGCCAGATCCATCAGGGCCCCATCGGGCCGCTCGAAGGTCTGGAGGAACTTCGGGAAGTTATGCAAGGTCACCAGGCCGGGATGCATCGTGCCGAAGGTGTAGAACGCATTCGCCATCGACATCTCCCGCGCTGTCTGGAAGGAACCGTCCGGGCCTGCAATGTCGCGCATGGTCCGCTCGCCGAGCAGGCTGTCGTCGTCGTTGCTGCGGAAGCGGTAGTCGTCTGGTATCAGCGGATGCATCCGATAGACCGCCCCGAACTCCTCGGTGATGCTGAACGGAACATCGTCATGGTCCGTCGGCGAGCCGGGAATGCCGCTGATGACTTCACTGCTGCTGATCCGGCCGAAGATCCGGTGTATGCGTTCGCCCGCCAGACCCCACCAATTCAGCCGCAGGGCGGTGGCGGTGGTGGGGTGGCTGATCACGGCCGGCGTCCATTCAACCGTGTGGATTTTGGCGATCAGCGCCGCGTTGATCAGACGTGCCCGCTGGAAATACTCCTCATCCGACCACGTCGGGTACTCGGCCCGGAGCCGGTCGCAGATCGCATTGTGCTCCCGGCGGAATAACGTCTGCATCATCAGCTGCCCCAGCCAGAAGCCTGGCTTGCGGGTCGGATCCTTCTCGGGATCCTGGGGCGGTACCGGGAGACCGTCGTTGTCGAGGTACAGCTTCCCGCTTGACCCCGTCCGATAGAAATGCTGTTCTTCGGAGTTGCTGCCGTAGATCTGCGAGGCGTCCCACCAATGGGTCTCGGTGTTGAGGAACGTCGGCGGATTGGCGCCGGGGTCCGGGCGGGTGCCGTCGGGGATGAAGCGCCTGATGCGGAGGCTGGGTTCGGGCCAGGGGTCTTCCGGCAGCAGCTCGACTTCCCATTGATCAGCTTCAGAGCCCTCGCCATGGTCGAACCAATCGAAGACCATGAACTGCAACCAGGAGGCCACAAGCGCGTTCACCGTTGTAGCGGGAACAAGTTGTTCCCTCGTCAGCAGTTCCCGGCTGATCTGACGCGGGTTTGGCGACATCAGCTGATCGGGATCCATATGGACGCTTTCGAGGGGAATGTTTCGGCCGAAGCGGGTATTGGCCATGCCCATCGCAGCGGACTTTCGGTCGTTCCAGGAACCATCCGCACTGCGATGCATGACGTTATGTCCTGCCGGCGGCGCTTCAGGCGCGTCATGCGTCGGAAGATGGGAGGTGTCATACAGGTTTTCCTTGCGGAGCGTGGTCCGCAAGCCGAGGAGTACGGCCAGGCCAAGATACTTCGGCAACCGGTGCCAGCCGAAGGTATGGTCGAGGTATTCGGCCGTTGCCGCCCAGGCCCGCCCGAGTATCGACCCGCGGGGTTTCCGCTGTGCTCCGCCGACAGGGCGGCGCAGCGCAGGCTTGATGACTTGCTGTACTTCCATGAGTTTCATGACTCCTCCTAGAGCCTTGGTCGGATGCCCCGGCGTATAAAGCCGGCAGCTGAGATTTTGCCCATCCGATGCATCAGACGGGTACGTGAAGGGACATCGGCAAGGATTGCGTCGGCGGCCTTCTCGGCTGCCATGTAAATGGCGGCGGCAATGAAGAACCCCGGTATCGAGCGGAAGATCGACGCATCAACGATCCGAAGGTTGGCTACACCCCTGACCTGGAAGCGGGAATTCACAACTGACAGCGGGTCGTCCGGCTTGCCCATCCGGCAGGTGCAGGAGGCATGATGGCCCCATGCCTGACTCCGCACGAATTCACGCAATTCCTCGCGCGATTGCACCGCCTCTCCCGGGACGGCTTCCCGGCGGATAAACGTGCTGGCCTTATCCATGATGCTGCGGGCAAATTCGATGCCGGTGACGACGGCGTCAAGGTCCTCGCCGTCGTCGTTGCCCTCGTCGAAGTAGCGGAAATTGATCTCGGGAGGATCGCGGGGGTCCGAAGAGCGCAGCCTGACGGCGCCGGCCGTGTTGTTTGTGTGGGACTTCAGGATTGCCCAGGTGAAGAAATTGCGGGGACCTTCCAGCACCCGTGAATATCCCGGGTAGTAGCCCGTGAACTTGATGGGCAGGCCGAAAATGAACAGGTCGGGCTCAGGCCGCTCAGGCTTAGACTTCGCCGTGATGCCCACGACCACGCCGTTGCTGGTGTACAGGCCCTTGCCTGCCTGCCAGTCCTGGAAGGCCTGCTCAGGGTCGGTCCCCGGTACCGGCGCGGCGAAGGACTTACCGCGAAGGATCGGGAATTCCTCGTTCAGCTCGGAAACAACCCCCACCTCATAGCGGTCCTGCAGGCCCTGCCCGACGCCGGGCAGGTCGACGCGGACGGCCAGTCCATGCCGCTTCAATTCGTCTGCAGGGCCAATGCCGGAGAGCATGAGCAACTGCGGCGTGTTGAAGGCACCGGCTGCCAGGATGACCTCGCGTCTGGCGTGCATCCGGCGGGGGACCGGGAGCGGCCTGTCCTGCGCTGCTCTTGGATCGGCACGGTAGGCATGTTTGGAATCGAGATATTCGACGCCGACTGCCCGGTTGGATTGGTCCAGCAGGACTTTCGTGACAAGCGCATTCGTCCGCACCTGCAGGTACCGCGGAAGCTTCTCCGCCACTGCCTGGATGCGTTCGCGGCTCCCGTTCCGCCGTCCGCCGGTCGTCGCCAGCGGCACGAACCAGACCCCTTGGGCATTGCGTTTCCGTGCACGCCAGTCGTTCGGATCGAAGAAGCCGTTTAGCCCTTCCAAGGGGGCGAGCGGGCGTTTCAGGAAATCTCCCAAGGAACTTTCGGCTGCTGAAAGGATGATCTTCAGCAGTTGGCCGTCTCCGAGCGCAAGGGCCGGACTGGCGACATCCGTGCCGAGCCAGCCTTTGAAACCGTGGCGGCTCCTGTTGACCAGCCGATCCGAAATGAGCGGAATATGCCGCAGCCAGTCCAGCCAGTCCGGCACCGGCCACGGTTTGGGTATGTAGGTGCAGCGCTCCAGCCTGTGAAAATAGCGCTGCATCCGGCGGCTGTGCCAGGACGTGTCGCCGGTCAGCTCCGCGAGCCGGTCCCAGTCGCTGTTATGGGGGCAGACAGTGATCATGGCATTGTGTGCAGTGCAGCCGCCCAAGGTGCCGGCGCGTGGATACAGGACTCCGTCCCTATCGGGCAGGAACTTTTCGTCCTTGGCCTGCTGGCCGCGGTCGGCATAGTGCCGAACGAAGTAATCCCAGCGCTGGACCTCATCTTCGGTGGCGGCGGCGTGGAAACCGGGGACCTGATAATTGACTGAGTCTTCGTCGCTTCCGGCCTCCAGCAGCAGCACCTTCATGCCGGCTTGGGCCAGCCTGGCGGCCAGCGGCCCACCACCGGCCCCTGAACCGACAACGATGTAGTCGAATTCCTCGGTGCCCCCGCCGGGTTCCTTGTCCTGCCCGGAATATGGATCCGGTAACGGGTGAGCGGGAAGGACCGCTGCTCTTTGTGAGCTATTCATTGTTCAATCAACCCCCCAAGTTGATCGGGCGTGAGTGCTTAACGCCGTCGCGCCAGTAGCGACAGCCCGGTGTTGACTACCGAGATGGTTACGAGCATGATGCCCATCCGTTTTGGCAGTGGACCATACTTTGCCGCGATGAAGGCGGAGACGGTGTCGCTCCCGTGAATGATCGGGGCCAGGTTCGCGGCGCGTTCAAGAGCGGGGCCCTTCAGAACGAGCAGCTCAAGGCCGATGATGACGGTCCTGATTCCGAAGAGCCGGAAAGCATATTGGGCAGCAACGGCCTTTTCCCGTGCCTCCTCTGATTCTTCTGGTTTTGTGCGGAAGTTTTTGATCAGGAAATGCGGGACCACCAAGGCGGCTGCGCCAAACCCTATGCGAATGACACCAAGGGATTTTCGCGCGACAGTGCTTGAGATTGATGCTGACATGGAGATAATCCTCTAGATACTGAATCGTCTAATCCGCTGGACATTCCCACGCACTGCGGAAGTGTTCGGGGATTAGGCAAGAGACGGTGGGCAAAGGCAAAGTACGGACATAGACCTTTTGGAAATGCGATCCTTCGGCTGGGCTGCTTCTGCTTCAATATGGTCGCCGGGGAACCCGGCACATTTGCACACGCGGCGGAACAATCGAATGAGGTTCACGAGCCGCAATTAATCCAACGAATTGCAGTATTCCGGATGAGTTGGTTGAAGTCAATGACCCTATCCAGATGCTGAAGTGACCCCATGCGCCTCCCCGCCGCTTTGACTCATGAGCGGATCAACCGCGAATAGTTACAGGCTTGTCGAAAATGCATAACTGGTTGGTCACAAGGCCTGTCCCGCTGGTGTCTTGACTGCGCCCTGGAAGGGGAATACACCCGCATCACGAGGATGGCATCCGGGTGGGATGCCCTCACACAGGGTGCGGCGAACGCCCATGCGCGAGCAGGTCCGGACGAGAAGATTCACCCGTCGGTCGCTTGGGCAATCTTGTGTCTGTCAGAAGTGTTGCGCCAGTCACATGCCGGTGCTATCGTCTATCCGCTCAATGACAGGCATCTCCCACTGAGTGGGAATCTCGCACCCGAAGACGCAGGCAGGAATCACATGACGCAGGAACTTCATCTGGAGGGCAACTCCCTCCCCCTCCAAGGCATCCGCGTGCTGGAGCTCGGCAGCTTTATCGCGGCACCGTTCGCCGCCCGCCTCTTTGGTGACTTCGGGGCCGAGGTCATCAAGATCGAAAAGCCCCAGGGCGGCGACGAGCTGCGGGACTGGCGCAAGACCCGCGGCACCACGTCCATGCTGTTCCGCACCATCGGCCGCAACAAGAAGTCGGTGGCCCTGGACCTCCGCTCGGAGGCCGGGCGTGAGGCGGTCAAGAAGATCGCAGCGCAATGCGACGTGGTTATCGAAAACTTCCGTCCCGGCACCCTCGAAAAGTGGGGCCTGGGCCCGGACATACTGCAGGAACTCAACCCGGACATGGTGATGGTCCGGATCTCCGGATATGGCCAAACCGGCCCCTACAAGAACCGGGCAGGCTTCGGCAGCTCGGCGGAGTCCTTCGCCGGCCTGCGCTACATCACCGGCGAACCCGACCGACCCGCCGGCCGTGCAGCCGCCAGCATGGGTGACACCGTCGCCGGTCTCTACGGGGTCATCGGTGCCCTGATGCTCATGCTGCAGAAGGCCCGCGGACTCGAGACCGGCACGTCCAAGGTAGTCGACGTAGCCCTCTACGAGGGTGTCTTCAGCCTGCTCGAATCACTCGTCCCGGACTACGACGCATACGGCATGATCCGGCAGCGCACAGGCGGTGCCCTGCCCGGCGTCGTACCCACCGGCTCCTACCTCTGCGGGGACAAACTCGAGGTGGTCATCGGCGGAAATTCCAACTCCGTGTTCATGCGCTTGATGCGGGCGATCGGCCGCAACGACCTCGCCGAGGACGAAACCCTCCTCACCACAGAGGCCCGCGGTGCCCGGGAGGAAGAACTCAACGGCGCCATCTCCGCCTGGACGGGCAGCATGCCCCTTACCGAGGTGCTGGACAAACTGGACGAGGCCGGCGTGCCCGCAGGCCCCGTCTACGACGCCCCGAGCATCGCCGTCGACAAGCACTACCTGGCCCGGGACATGATCCAGACCCACGAAGTGGTCATCGAGGACGAGCCCGAGCTGATCCGCTTCCCCGGCGTCGTGCCAAAGATCCCCGGCCACCAAGGCCACGTCAAATGGGTCGGCCCGGAACTGGGCCAGCACACCCAAGAGGTTCTGCAAGAGCTTGCCGGCATGGACGCTGAACAGATCGCAGGGCTCGGACTGCAGGAGGTGCGGTGATATGGAGGTGGAAATCACCGACGTCTTCCTGCGGGACGGCCTCCAGGACGAACCGGTCATCGTGTCGACAGCGCACAAGCTGGAAATTGCCGAGGCCCTTATTGCCGCGGGCTTAAAGCGCATCGAGGCCGCGTCTTTCGTGAACCCGAAGCGGGTGCCGCAGATGGCTGACGCCGCCGAGGTCATTTCTTCACTGGAGGCTGTCCCGGGAGTCACCTACACCAGCCTGGCGCTGAACGGCCGGGGTATTGAACGGGCCGTCGAGGCCGGAGCAACGGATATCCAGGTTGTGACGTCAGCAAGCCAGGCCCACAGCAACGCCAATGCAGGCCAGACCATCGAGGAAGCCCTCGACAGCCTCGGCGCCACCGTGGCCAAATACCCGGAAACACGCTTCTTCGCAGGCATCTCCACCGCCTTCACGTGCCCCTTCGAAGGCAGCATCGACCCCCACTACCTGCTGCGGATAGTCCGGGCCTTCAAGGACATGGGCATCGCCGACATAGGACTGGCCGACACTTTGGGCACCACCCCAACCGGGCAGGTCATGGCCAGCCTGCAGCACGTCCGCGCCGCCGAACCGGACCTGACCTACTACCTCCACCTCCACAACGCCCACAGTCAGGCCCTGGGAACGGCGAGCGCGGCGGTGACTGCCGGCGTCGTCCGTTTCGACGCGGCACTGGGCGGATACGGCGGCTGCCCGTTCGCCCCCGGTGCGCACGGCAACATCGCCACCGAGGAACTGGTCCGGCACCTTCACGACGGCGGACACGAAACCGGCGTTGACGAGGACCGCCTCGCCGACGCTGTCCGGCTCGCCCGCGACGTGGTGATGCACTCACCCGCGGCCGGAATGCTGGACCCTGCCCGCTAAAACCGAACCGCGAAAAGCCCTCCACCCACCCCACAAGCAGCACCGGCAAAATAAAAATTCCTACTCACCGTTTTGGAGACGATGATGTCTACAAGCCCACGCACTACGGAACTCACCGACGAACCAACGGACCACGCCATGAGCGAGACCACGCCCGGCCCCACCGGCGGCATCGAACATCCGGCGACACGCACGGCCGGCCCCCGGCCGGGGACCCACTACCCCGGCCGCCTGGGATTCCGCATTGCCAGTGTTCCCGCTCCCCTCTACCTCGTCCTCGCGGGCCTGGTCCTCACCGCCGCCCTCACTGGCAATCTTCCGGACACCATGGTGGCCGGCTTTGCCACCACCATCCTGCTCGGCGGCCTGTTCATCTGGATCGGCAACCTCTTCCCGGTACTCCGCGACTTCGGACTGCCCACGGTCCTGTGCACGTTTGCACCCGCCACGCTCGCATTCCTGGGCATAATGCCCGAGAACATCGTCACGGTCGTGCAGAACTTCATCGACGGCCAGGGCTTCCTGGACTTCTTCGTCGTTGGCATCATCGCCGGCTCCATCCTCGGCATGCCGCGAAAGCTCCTGCTGAAGGCCGGCCCGCGCTTCGCCGTCCCCCTGGTCGGTTGCCTCATCGCCACCTTCGTCCTGGTCGGGTCCATCGCAGCGCTGACGGGCTTCGGATTCATCGAGGGCATCCTCTTCATCGCCGCACCCATCATGGCCGGCGGCCTGGGCGTCGGCGCGCTGCCCATGTCCGAAATGTACGCCTCGGCAACCGGCGGCGATTCCGCCACCTTCATGGGAGACCTGATGTCCGCCGTCGTCATGGCAAACGTCGTCTGCATCCTCATCGCCGGCATCTACAACGGCCTCGGCAAGCGCAAGAAACAGCTCTTTATCGGCTTCAACGGCCACGGCCAGCTGCTGCGCATCAAAGGCCGCGCCGCCGAGCTCACCCTGCCGCCCAAGCGCGACACCTCCTCCTTCATCGCCCTGGGCAAGGGACTGCTCATCGCCGGCAGCCTCTTCGTCTTCGGCACCCTCGTGGCCGCTTTTCTGCCCGGCCTGCACCCCTACGCCTGGACGATCATCGCCGCCGCCGCCGTCAAGATCTTCGGGCTGCTCCCCCAGGACGTCGAAGACTCCACGGCCGACTGGGGCGATCTGATCGGCGCTGTCCTGGTCCCGGCCCTGCTCGTGGGCGTCAGCCTCACCTACATTGACATCACGGACGTCCTCGCCTCGCTGAGCAACCCGCTGTTCATTCTGCTCACGGTCTGCACCGTCATCATCGCCACCCTGACCTCCGGCGCCCTCGGATGGCTCGTGAAGTTCAATTTCGTGGAAGCATCCATCACGCCGGGCCTGGTCATGGCGGACACCGGCGGCAGCGGCGACGTGGCGGTCCTGAGCGCTGCAAACCGCATGCACCTCATGCCGTTCGCGGCCCTCACCAACCGCCTCGGCGGAGCGATGGTCCTCTTCGTGACGTCGCTGATTGTCCCGTTCCTCGCCTAGCAGCTCCTCACCACGCAGGTCTGAATTACGACGGCGGTGCCCGGCAACTGCTGCGGGGCACCGCCTCTCCACCTCACCCAAAGGATCACCATGATGGATAACGTCCTGGCCGTTGACGGCCGTACACCCACGATTTCCGGCGAAGCCTGGATAGCTCCCACGGCCACCGTTGTCGGCTCCACCACGATCGGCGCCGGGACAGGGGTCTTTTACGGCGCCGTCGTGCGGGCGGACATGGAGGACATCAGTATTGGTGCGGGCAGCAACATCCAGGACGGCGCTGTCGTTCACGCCGACCCGGGCTGCCCGGCACGGATCGGCAACCATGTCAGTGTCGGGCACGGCGCCGTGCTGCACGGCTGCAGGATCGGCGACGGCGCGCTGATCGGCATGAATGCCACTGTCCTGAACGGCGCCGTGATCGGCGCAGGCTCTCTGGTCGCGGCCAACGCGCTGGTTCTCGAGGGCATGGAAGTCCCACCGGGATCGCTCGTGGCGGGGGTGCCGGCCAAGGTGCGCCGCCCGCTCACGCCCGAGGAGATCGAGCACTGCAGGCAGAACGCCGCAACGTACACCGTACTCACCCGGAAGCACCGCGACGCAGCGCCGCTGGTCCTGTCGCATCGCTGAACTGAGGAGAAAAATGACAAGCACCAGCACCCACGTTCTGCCGGGTGGCCAGGCACCAGCGTTCCCCGACGAGGGCCACGTGTCCGCGATTGTCGCGGACGTGGTGGCGGAGCGCGCCGGGCACCTGTTCGGGCTGATGGGCAACGGCAACGCCCACCTCATCAGCCGGCTGACCCGGCGCGGCTTTCCCTTCACCTCGGCGCGGCACGAAGCCGCGACGGTCGCCATGGCGGACGCGTACCACCGGGCGACCGGGGGCGTAGCGGCCGCCACCACCACCTACGGCGCCGGGTTCACCAACGCGTACACGACGCTCGCTGAGGCGCGGATCGCCCGCATCCCGCTGGTCCTGGTGGTGGGAGATGCACCCTCCAGCGGTTCGAGGCTGTTCGACGTCGACCAGGCCAAGGCCGCTGAAGCCGCCGGCGTAGTCACCCTGGTGGCCGGCCCCCATAACGCCGCCGCCATCACCCACCGCGCCTTCGACCTTGCCCTGCAAGCGGTCCAGCCCGTCGTGCTCGCCATCCCCTACGACCTGGCCACTGCCCCGCCCTCGGACCTGGAACCGGTGGAACCGCTGCCCGCAAAGCCCGTGTGGCCGGCAGAGCCTGACGTACTGGACCGGGTGGCTGGCCTGCTCGCTGCGGCCGAGCGGCCACTCATCCTGGCCGGACGCGGCGTTCTCCTGGCCGACGCTGCCGCCTCTCTGAACGACGTGGGAGACCGGCTCGGCGCACTCTTTATGACCTCGGTCATGGCAGCCAACGCTTTCAACAGCCCTTGGGATCTGGGCATCGCCGGCGGCTTCACCCGCAGCCACCGCCTCGACGTTGCACGCCAGGCGGATCTCGTCCTCGTAGTCGGAGCCAGCCTCAATACGTTCCAGACGCGCTACGGAACGCTGTTCCCCGCAGGAACCAGGATCGTCCGCGTGGACAACGAACCGGACCCGGGACAACCGGCAGCGGAGTACATCAGGGCTGACATCCGCCCGTTCATCGAGGGGCTGCTGGAACGGGTTCCGACGGCCTCGTCCACGTGGCGAAATCAGGTTCCGGAGGTATCCCAGGCGGAGTTCCGTTCATCCCGCCCCAGTGAGGACCCTGTCGAGTTCGGACCTGACGGCCGGCTTAACCCGCGTGCCGTCGTCGCCGCCCTGGACCGTATCCTGCCGGCGGATCGCTCCGTAGTCATGGATGGCGGACACTTCATCGGCTGGGCGCCCATGTACCTTTCCGTGCCGGACCCGCACGCCATGATCCTCGTCGGCACCGCGTTCCAGTCCATCGGGCTCGGTTTCGGGTCTGCCGCAGGAGTCTCCGTGGCGCGCCCCGAACGCACGACAGTCCTGGTCAGCGGTGATGGCGGCGGCTTGATGGGCCTGGCCGATTTCGAAACCTTCCTCCGCGTAACCCGCAAGGGGGTCGTAGTGGTGCTCAACGACTCCGCCTACGGCGCGGAGCTGCACCAGTACGCTGCAAAGGGCCTCCATGACCAGGCGATGCTCATCGACGAAGTGGACTTTGCCGCCGTCGGACGCGCACTGGGCGCCGAAGGGGCCAAGGCCCGCACGCTGGCCGACCTGGATCAGCTCCAGAAATGGCTCGCCAGCCACCAGGAAGGCGTCTACGTTCTCGATGTAGCAATTTCGCAAAAGGTGGTTGCAGAGTTCATGGCGGAGTCGCTGGCCGCCAAGGGCTGAGCCGGCGTCATAAGCTGGCCATATGCCGTCTACTGACACCAACGGAAGCAACCGCACGCTCGAACGTGCCGCCGCCCTTCTTGATGCCGTGGGCCGGTCCGCCGTCTCAGCCAGTGAGCTGTCCCGACGGACCGGCCTGTCGCTGTCGACAGCGCACCGGCTGGCGCTGCAGCTGGCCGACTACGACTTCCTCCGCCGCACCGACAGTGGCGCCTTCCGGCTCGGGGACCGGTTCGTCCGGTCAGCACTCGAGAACGCGGGCATACCCGTCCTCAATGACCTGCGGGACCAAACCGGCGAGACTGCACAGCTGTGGGTACGGCGCGGCGATGAACGTGTCTGCCTGCTCAGTGCCGACAGCCGGCACGAACTCCGTGCAACCCTTCCTCCCGGCTCCAGGCTGCCCCTGCCACAAGGATCGAGCGGCCGGCTCCTCGCCGCCGAAGAGGATGCATTGGCCGAGCTGGCCGCCGTCGGCTGGATTGAATCGATAGGTTCCCGCACGCCCGGCTTGGGCTCCGTCAGCGCCCCCGTGCGCACCGACGATGGAATCATCGCCGCGGTATGCCTCGCCATGCCCCTGGCCCGGGTGTCTGAATCCCCCGGCAAGGACCACGGCGACCTGGTTGTACAGGCAGCGGAGCACATTGCCGAGGCAGCCCAGCGACGGACCTAGGAGCCGGTCATACAGCGGCGGGCACGCTCCCCGTTGACTGCAACACACTCCAACATTTCCCTGCAGTGACCCCCTCGATAACGACATTTCTGCCCCCAGAATTGACCTGGGGACGAGCAGCAGTGCGACTCACGCGCCACGCCTTTCACGGGACAGGAGTCGGTCCACCGAGTCGGCAGGGTCATAGATCGATCCCCAACGTCTACCGGGCCGGTATCAGGGACAGAGCCTCTCGGACCTCTTCGGCTATGAGGGCTTGGGTCGAGCGCGTACGTGCATCCGCTCGCCCTGCTGCCCAAACAGACTGAGGAACTCGACGGGTCTGCCGTCAGCGCTGGCGAACCAGTGCGGCGTGTGGGTGTCGAATTCCGCGGCTTCACCGGGGCGAAGTTCAAAGTCCTTGTCGCCCAGCACCAAACGCAGTCGTCCGTTGAGGATGTAGAGCCATTCATAGCCTTCGTGAACGCGGGGGTCGGGCTCGGCCCCCCGGGCATCACCGGCGAGCACCATCTTAAAGGCCTGTAATCCGCCTGCGCGGCGCGTGAGAGGAACAGCCGTCATGCCGGCATGGGTGATGGGCCGGAGATGAATTCTCGGATCCCCGGTGGGCGGGGCGCCCACCAGGTCATCGAGGGGAACACCGTACAACCTCGCGAGGGGCAGCAGGATTTCGAGGTTTGGCCTGCGCCGGCCGGATTCGAGGCGGGAAAGGGTGCTGACCGAGACTCCTGATGCGGAGGACACCTCTCCGAGTGTGAGGTTCCGTTCCGCACGGAGTGTGCGAAGCCGGGGGCCGACCGCCCCGAGAACATCGTCAAGCTCAGTTGTCATAGCGCCCAGTTTGCCATAACAGCAATTTTGTTTGCCAACCCGGGATCGTGCGATGGACGCTGATGTTACTACCCAGGAACTCTGGGCGGCGAACGATCAGGACGCGACGAAGGGCATCTCAGTATGGACACCACACGGTATGACGCAGTAATTGTGGGCGGCGGTGCGGCGGGACTCAGCGCCGCCACCACGCTGGCCCGGGCGCTGCGCTCGGTGCTGGTCATCGATTCCGGAACTCCACGCAACGCACTCGCGGCGGGGGTACACGGGTATCTTTCAAGGGACGGCATGAACCCCTGGGAACTCCTGTCCATCGGACGCACCGAAGTTCTCTCCTACGGAGGAACGGTCATTGACGGCGAAGCCGTTTCGGCACGGCGAACGCCCGATGGATTCGACGTGATACTCGCAGATGCCCGCCGGTTCTCCGGCAGACGCCTCCTCGTCGCCACCGGCCTGACAGACGAGCTGCCTCGCATCGACGGGCTGCGGGAGCAATGGGGAAAGGGCGTCGTGCACTGCCCGTACTGCCATGGCTGGGAAATCCGTGGGCAACGGATTGGAGTCCTGGGCACCGGCCCGTTGTCCGTCCATCAGGCACTGTTGTTCAGACAGTGGTCCCGGGACATCACCCTTTTCCTCAACGACACCGTGGAACCCACAGACGGGGAGAAGGAAAAGCTCGCTGCCCGGTCCGTAACGGTCGTTGAAGGCGCCGTAGCCTCTGTTGACGCTGTCGATGGCGTCCTCTCGGGGCTCACGCTCTGCCAGGGCTCCTCGTTCGACCTAAAGGTCTTGGCTGTCGGAACACGGATGGAGGCCGGATCCGCGCTTCTGGAATCACTCGGGCTAAGTTCTCAGGTGCACCCGTCGGGGGCTGGACGGTTTATCGAGACCGACGCTATGGGTGCGACGGCCGTCCCGGGCGTGTATGCGGGGGGCAATGTCTCCAACTTAATGGCTCAGGTAATCACCGCGGCGGCCGAGGGTGTCATGACCGGCGCAAGGATCAACGCCGACCTCATCGAAGAGGAAACCCGATGGGCCGTTGAGGGTCGGATCCTGGCTTAGGGGAAGAGGGTCCGGGAACCTCCAAAGATCCCAGCCATGGTCCAGGCATCGAAGGAGAGCAGCCTCACGGTCCCCTCGGCGGCCAGGCTTACGTGCTCACCGCCCAAGGTCGGGTAAACGCGGGCCGTGAGCGGCTTGCCGTTGGCGAAAATTTCGACGGCGGACCGGTCCACCAGGACACGCAGGTGTACCCGGCCGTCGGGCATCGGGAGCGGTCCGGACTTGTCCTCCACATCAACGGTTGGATCGAGGCTGCTCCGAGTACGGTCGAGGCGGAGTGTGCCTTGGCCGCCGCCTTCAGCGGCCCGGCACACCTCGATCACTGTTTCCTCCTTGGAACTGCCGGAGACACCAGCGTCAGCCGAACCCAGCAAACCCAGCCGCAGCACAGCACCCGGCTCGAGCTGCAAGTCCAGTTCAAGGTCCAGTTGGCGGCCGGACACCCCCGTAGCCACAGGTGTCCCGGCATCCACCAACTCCTGTCCCGGCAGTCCCACGTGGTCCCGGCGCAGCTTCTCGATTTCGGGCACGGGTGCGAAACGGAGGGTTCCGTCGTCGGCCAGGGTGGTGATGCGCGGCAAACTCATGACGCCCGACCATCCTGCCTCCACCATTGCGGCGTCGCTGCGCCCCTCCTGAAGCCAACCAAACATGATGCGCCGGCCGGACTCATCCAGGAACGACTGCGGCGCGTAGAAGAACCGCCCACCGTAGTCGAGCCGATGCAGCCCGGCGGGCTCGAAAGAGTCTCCCGAGTAGCGGCCGGTCCAGTACAGCGGGTGCCGGGTGTCGCCGTCGTCCCATGCGGAAAAGACCAGCACATCGGGCGCGTCACCAGAAGAAGGAACCGTGCCCAACGAGCCCCCGCCTGCCCGGAACAGGTCCACGCATTCCCACATGGTCCCGGTCCAGTCGGTATCGGCAGGATCGCCCTGTGAGGCGTCGCCGATGAACAGCGGGCCGACGTATTCCCACGTACGCAAGTCCGAGGATTCGTACAGGAACGCCGTGCCACCGCGCCCGCGAATGCCGGAGCCCACCAGCTGCCGCCACTTTTTACCCTCGCGCCAGACGCAGTGATCGCGATACGCCGTGATGTCCACCCCGGCCGGCGGGGCTGGGATGACCGGGTTCTGAGGCAGTTTGCTCCAGCTCAGCAGGTCTGCGGATCCCACGGCAACGCAGGGCAACTCCTGCTCGCCGAGCCGTCCCGAGTACACCAAGGTGGGCGTGCCGCCGTCGTTCACCAACACCCCCGACCAGCAGCCATCGGCGTCCGGACCGGCCGACGGTTCCAGCGCCACCGGCTGGTCCGTCCAGTGGACGAGGTCGATGCTGGTGGCGTGGCCCCACTGGATGCGGTGGTGGAAGGCGCCTTCGGGGTTGTACTGGTAGAAGAGGTGGTAGGTGCCGTTCCATTGGCTCACGCCGTTGGGGTCGTTCAGCCAACCGGCCGGGGAAACAAAGTGGAAGCGCGGCCGGAGGGAGTCCGCATCGGCGCGGGCAATCAGTTCGTCCTGGGGAACGGTGGCGAGTGGGTGCGTCGATTCAGTCATGCGGAGGCCTTCTTGTCCGTAGGTTCAGTTGCCAGGGCGTGGCCGCCTGCTCCAGCCTGCGGGCGGTAGCGGTGGCAGCGCACCCAGTGGCGGTTTTCGGGGTCGCCCACGCGGTGGCGAACGGGTTCCTCGGCCGAGCAGGCCTGGTTTGGGTCGCCGTCGAAAGCGCAGGTGGTCGACGCCATCACAGCCTGCCGCAGCTCGGCACGGCGGACGGGATCGTAGGAGCCCGCCCGGGCCGGATCCGGGACGGCCGAGACCAGCAGCTGCGTGTACGGATGCGCCGGGTTGGCCAGGAGGTCCAAGGACTCGCCCTCTTCAACGAGCTCGCCGGCGAACATGACCGCCGTCCGGTCCGCCAGGTATCGGGCCGAGGCGAGGTCGTGCGTGATGTAGAGCATGGAGATTCCCTGTTCGTCGCGGAGCTTCCGCATAAGGTTCAGCACGCCGATCCGGACCGAAACATCCAGCATGGAAGTTGGCTCGTCAGCGAGGATGACCTGTGGTTCCACGGCAAGGGCCCGGGCGATCGAGACTCGCTGACGCTGCCCGCCGGAGAGCTCGTGCGGGTAGGAGTTCAGCATGTCGGCCTGCAGGCCCACGGTGGTCATGAGCTCCTCGAGTCGCTGCTGCGTCTCTGTCTCGGAGCTGCCGCCCTTCCGGTGGATCGCCAGCGACCTCCGCAGGAAGTGCTCGATCCTGTGTGCGGGGTTCAGCGAACCGAAGGGGTCCTGGAAGACCATCTGCAGCTGGGAGCGGAAGGCCCGGGAGGCTTGGAAGCGGTCGCTCTTGAGGACGTCGACGCCGTCAATCAGGATCTGCCCGGAGCTCGGCTTTTCGAGCCGGGCAACACAGCGGGCGAGGGTGCTCTTGCCGGACCCCGATTCGCCCACGAGTGCGACGATTTCCCCGCGGCCAATGGTCAGGTCCACGCCGTGCAGAGCGCGAACCGACTGACGGGAGAAAAGGCCGCCGATGGGAAACGACTTACCCAGTCCGCGGACCTCGAGGGCGGGGGTCTGAGTGGAAACGGCTGGACGTGATGAAGATTGCACAGCGTGGCTCATCGTGCGGCTCCTTCGAAAACGGCTGCTTCAAGGACGGCTGCTTCAGCGTCGGTACCAAACGCGGCCACGAGGTGGCCGGGTGCCGCCTCGGTGAGGTCCGGGATGTTCCGGAACTTCACGCCGTCGGGCAGTCCCGTCAGCGGAACCCGCGGGCCGGTGAGCGGCGGGAAGGCTCCCATCAGCGCCTGCGTGTAGGGGTGGCGGGGGTTGGCGTAGACGTCCTGGGCCTTGGCGGTCTCCACGATCCGCCCGCCGTACATGACAGCCATGCGGTGCGAGAGTTCCACCATGAGGGACATGTCGTGCGTGATGAAGAGGACCGAGAAGCCCAGTTCACGCTGGAGTTCCTTGATCTGCGCCATGATTTCCTGCTGCACCACCACGTCCAGCGCGGTGGTGGGTTCGTCGAGGATCAGCAGCGACGGCTTGAGCGCCACGGCCATGGCGATCACGGCGCGCTGCCGCATGCCGCCCGAGAGCTGGTGCGGGTAGGACTTGAGGCGTGCGGGGTCGATCCTCACCAATTCGAGCAACTCACCGGCACGCCGCAGCGATTCCTTGCGCGAGTAGCCCGCATGAGTGGTGAAGATATCCACGATCTGCTCGCCGATGGTCAGCACCGGGTTGAGCGAGTTCATGGCGGACTGGAACACCATGGCCACGTCCTGCCAGCGGAAGCGCCGCAGCTCCTCCGGGCTCATGGCCAGGACGTCCTTGCCGCCGAAGGAGATGCTGCCGCCGGCGATCTTCGCGGGATCCTTCAGGAGCCGCATGATCGAGTTGGCGATGGTGGACTTCCCGCAGCCGGACTCGCCCGCCAGGCCGAACACCTCACCGGTGCCGATGCTGAAGGAAACACGGTCGACGGCGGTGGTGGAGCGGGTGTCGCCGATGTACTTGACGGTGAGGTTCTTGACGTCCAGGACGGGCTCGTGGGAGCCGAAGGAAACTTGGGAGACTGTCATTTGGCGGCGCTCCTTTCGGTAATTTTTGGGGTTTTGATCTTCCGCAGCCGCGGGTTCGTGACTTCGTCCACGGCGTAGTTGATGAGGGCCAAGGCGAACGCGACCAGTGCGATGCAGACACCCGAGGGGACGAACACCCACCAGCTGCCGGTGAGCAGGGCGCCCTCGTTGCCGGCCCAGAAGAGGTTGTTGCCCCAGGAGACGGTGCTGACGTCACCCAAGCCAAGGAACTCCAGGCCTGCCTGGGCGCCGATGCCGTAGATCACGCAGGCCAGCAGGGTCCCCATGACGATCGAGGCCATGTTCGGCAGGATCTCGCGGAACATGATCCGGCCCGCCCGTTCGCCGGACACCACGGCCGCGGCCACGAAGTCCTTGGAACGGATGGACAGTGCCTGCGACCGCAACACACGTGCCGACCCGGCCCAGCCGGTGACGACGAGCACCAGGATCACGGTGCCCAGCCCTGGCGGAAGGAACGCGGCCAGGATGACAAGAAGCGGCAGTCCGGGCAGGAGCAGGAAGACGTTGGTCAGCAGGGAGAGTGCTTCGTCAATGAACTTGCCAAAGTACGCCGAGGCCAGGCCTACCAAAATGCCGATGAAGGTGGATGCGAAGCCCACAGTCAACCCAACGAACAGGGAACTGCGGGAGCCGTGGACAGTCAGGGCAAGCACGTCCTGACCTTTGGCCGTGGTGCCTAGCCAGTGCTCGGAAGACGGTTCCAGCGAGGCCATCGCGGTGATCCGCGACGGGTCTCCGGGGAACAGCACGGGGGCCAGCAACGCAAGCGCGATGAACACGAACATCACGGTCATGCCCAGCAGGGCCTTCTTGTTGGTGATAAGTCCGTGGACGAAACTGCGGTTGGGCTTGCGGGCAGCTGCGGGCTCAGTGGGCTCAGTGGGCTGCTTCAGAATTGCGGTTGTCATGATGGGTCCCTCAGTTGCTGCGCACGCGCGGGTCGAGGCGGACGTAGAGGATGTCCACCAGGAAGTTCGCCAGCAGCACGGCGGCGGTGATGGTCAGGAACAGGCCCTGCATAAGCGGGTAGTCGAGGCCCTGGACTGCGTTGAGGAGCTGGTAGCCAACACCCGGGTACGCGAACACCACCTCGGTGAGCAGCGCACCACCCACAACGAATCCCAGGCCCATGCCGAAGCTCGTGACCGATGGGAGCATGGCGTTCCGGGCTGCGTAGCGGAGCATGATGCGGCCGGGGCGGAGTCCCTTGGCTTCGGCCATGGTGATGTACTCCTCGGAGTTGGTGGCGATCATTGTGTTCCGCATGCCCAGCATCCAGCCGCCGATGGAGACCAGCACGATCGTCAGCGCCGGGAGCACGAGGTGGGCGCCGACGTCGCCGATGAACTCCCACGTGAACCCGGGCTCCAGTCCGTCAGTGAAGGCGTGGCGGATCGGGAACCAGTTCAGCACCACGCCGAACAGGTACAGGGCGCCCATCGCGAGCCAGAAGTACGGGAACGATCCGATGAACACCAGCAGCGGCGGGAGCGCGGAGTCGATCGCGCCGCCGCGCCGCCAGGCGGCGAGGATGCCGAGCAGGTTGCCCACGACGGCGGCAATCACCAGTGCGGTTCCGCCGAGCAGGAGGGTCCAGCCGATCTGGGACGAAATGACCTCGGTGACGGGGGTAGGGAAACGTGAGATGGAGACGCCCATTTGCCCCGTGAAGATGTTGTGAAGGTAGTCGATGTATTGCTCCCAAATGGGCCGGTCGTCAACACCCAGCAGCTTGCGCAGGGCCTCGATCTGTTCGGGCTGCATTCGGTCCTGGGTCCGGGCGAACATGCGGGAGACGGGATCGCCGGGCATGAAGCGCGGGAGCAGGAAGTTCAGGGTGATGGATGCCCAGAAGGCGATCAGGTAGAAACCCAGGCGGCGCAGGATGAAGCGCACGGTTTCCCTCCATTTCGGGAATTGCGGAAAGTTTGGGGCCACGCCCGGCGCGGCGATACGGCACTACGCCGGGCGTGCTGTGTTGGGGGGCTGGTCGCCGGATGTCCGGCGACCAGCGGTGGGACTACTTGCGCGGTTCCAGCGTGGTCAGCACCAGCACAGTGGTGGGTGACCGTTCGGACAGCGTGGCGTACGGGTTCTCCTCCGTGGGCCAGCCCGTGAACCGCGTGTCGTTGAAGGCACCCCATACCGGGCCGGAAAAGAGCGGCACCAGCGGCGCGACGTCGTTGTACTCTTCCTGGAGTTTGTCGGCGATGTCCTTCTGCTTAGACTCGTCCGCCTCCGCAGCGAACTCGGCCAGCAGGGCATCGGCCTTGGCGTCGCCGAAGCGGTGGTAGTTGTCGAACGTCTGGGTGCCCACCGGCTTGACCGTGGACGTGCCCATCATGCCTGCGAAGTACTTGTACGGGCTGGGGTCGTTTGCACTCCACACGATGCCGGAGTCGAAGTCGCCGGTCTCGTAGCCAGCCACCACGGCGGCCCAGTCCGGCGAGTCCACCTTGGCCGTCACGCCAACCTCGGCCAGATTCTGCGCGATCACGTTGGCCACGGACAGCCAGTCAGAAGAAGACGCGCCCACGGAGATCTTGAATTCGAAGGGCTTGCCATCCTTGAGCGTGCGCTTGCCGTCAGCACCCTTCGGGTAGCCAGCCTTGTCCAGCAGTTCATTGGCTTTTTGGACATCCAGCTTGGTCCAGGTGCAGTTGTCCTTGACCTCGTTGTTCTTCCAGGTCTCATAGTTGCCGGAGAGTCCGGTGCAGTCTGCAGGCTTGGCGTAGCCGCTCATGCCGATCTTAGTGACCTGCTCCCGGTCAACGGCCATGCTCAGGGCCTTGCGGACATCAACATCGTTAAAGGGGGCCTTGGTGGTGTTGAGTTGCCAGTTGATCATGGCTCCCGTGGCCGGGAACCAGTAGTGGCGGTGTTCCTTGTCCTTGGAAACGAACGTCTTTTCGATGTTCGGAATATACTGCGGAGCCCAGTCCACGTCGCCGTTCGCGGCGGCGAGGTTGGCGCCGTCGTTCCCTGCAAAGGCGAGTATCTTGATACCGGCGATCTTTTGCTTTTCCGGCTGCCAGTAGTTGGGGTTCTTCTTCAGCACGAACGACTGGGCTTGGAAACTGTCAACCTCGGTGTAAGGGCCTGTGCCGACGGGCTTGGCGTTGGCGTCCTTCTCCGGATCGCCGAGGGTGGACCAGATGTGCTTGGGCAGGATGGTGAGTTGGCCGACGTCGTAGAGCGCCGGGGACCACGGCTTGTTGAAGGTGAAGGTGACTTTGTTGGTGCCTTCGGCGGCAACGGACTTCAGATAGTCGTAACCACCCTTGATCTTCTTCTGGAGCTCGAACGTGTAGGCGACGTCCTCGGCCACGAACGGTTGGCCGTCGGACCACTTCACGCCGTCGCGCAGGGTGAAGGTGATGGACTTGCCGTCGTCGGCAGCCTTCCATTCAGTGGCGAGCCACGGCACCGTGTCTCCCTTGGCCGGGTTGAAGATCAGCAGCGACTCATAGATGGACTGCTGGACCATCGGGTTAACGGTGGGCGCGAACGGGTTGAAGTTCTGCACGAACGTGCCCATGTCCTCACGCGGAATGGTCAGAAAGGCGCTGGCGTTCGCTGCGGCGTCAGTACCGGCAGCCTTGTTGACGGTGGCTGCACAGCCGGTCAGCAGCAGTGCGCCTACCGCCAGCCCGGCTGCCGTGATGCGGGCAGACCTCAGGAATCGGGGTTGTGTCATGATGGTTATCTCTTTCCTATCTTCATCAGCAAGGTGAAGGGGTGGGTGAGGGGTTGCTCTTCGCTATTGATTTCGCGGTCAGACCGAAGAGCGTTCTAGCAGCGGACAGTCGACTAATTGCTGGTCGGCAATTATTGGCTGTCCTGCTGTAAGAGCTGCGAGCGTCTGGACTCCCAGGGCGCCCATTTTTGCGAACGGCAACGCAACTGTGGTCAGCTTGGGCCTGAGGTAGGCCGCAATCAGTTCCTGGTTGTCGAAGCCGATCACGGCGATGTCTCCGGGGATGGTCAGGCCCCGTTCTTTGATGGCGTCGTAAGCGCCCATCGCCATGCGGTCGTTGAGGCAGAACAGCGCGGTTGGCCTGTCCTTTTTTGGGTAGCGGTCCAAGATTATGCACGCGGCCTCGTACCCGCCGTCCGCCGTTGCATGTCCGGGCACCACGAGCTCCGGGTCCAGCTCGAGGCTGGCTTCGGCGAGTGCTTCGCGGGCACCCTCCAAACGCCCGACGGCGGCGGGAATGTCCGGGTCCAGGTTGATGACTCCGATCCTGCGGTGGCCGGCCCGGAGCAAACGTTCGACGGCGACGCGGCCTCCGGCACGTTCGTCCGGGACAATCGAGGGCAGCTTCCCGTCCGCGTCGAAGCAGTTGATCAGTACGGTGGGTACTTCCTTGGTGCTTTCCGGCACGTGCACGCCACGGTGGTACGTTGCCGCGTACAGAAGTCCTTCCACTCGTTGTTCCAGCAGCTTTTCCACGGCTGCATCTTCCAAGCCCTGATTGGGTCCCACGGCATCGGCCTGGTCGGAAGGCGCGATGAGGAGGAACCTGTGGTCAAGCCAGGCCTGGTCCTGGGCGCCCTTGATGATGTCCACCGCGAACGGGGCCGTCACGATCTCGGTGACGATTCCGTACCAGTCACTGCGCTGGGAAGCCAGTGCGCGTGCTCCAGCATTCGGGCGATAACCCAATGCCTGAACGGCGTCGTTGATGCGGGTGCGGGTTTCCTCAGAAATGCTGGCGTTTTCGCGGTTGCTCAGCACGAACGAGACGGCCGTCCGGGAGACACCGGCATGCTTGGCGACATCACTCATGGTGACACCCCGCTGCCGCACAGCCGCGGCTTTGTTGGGGTTCGTGGTTTTCGCCATTGAATACTCCGGTGGTCTTCGTTGAACTGGGCGGTGCCAGCCAGTCGGGATCTGGGGTGTGTGTTCCGATTTTGCCGGACTTGGTAGTAACGCGAGTTAGTAACGCGAGTAACCTTGAACGTGTGATTTAGGTTACTCGCGTTACTACCCCGCTGTCAACGAGTCCCGTTGCCGCTGGAAAACCTTCGTGTAGCGGCTCCCGAACCACGGATCTTCAGCGGGCGCACTCCTGGCCGCCGGCATCAACGCTGAGCACTCTGTGTCATATCAAAACTCGACAGGCTTGGCCGGGACCTGTGCCAGGTAGTGAAAATCGTCCGTCAGCTGACTGAACGGGGCATCCGCGAATGGGCTTCAGCTTCTGGGCTACAACTTCCGCCACGCCATCGGCGAACGGGCTGCGAGGACACCCCGGTACGTAGGCGATGTCCCGATGCGTGCCGACAGGATTAGGGGGCGTGTTTCCCCAGACTCCGTTGCCTCTGACTAGATGAAAAGAGGGATTCGACCCTCAAACTTGACCCCCGGCCCCTTCACGATGGACAGCTCAAGGGCGCTTTGGCGGCATCGGTTGGGAGCCAGGTGGTCCCCAATGATCCCGGCCGGTTTGCCCAGTACTAACGCCACGATGATTCCGATCACGACGGGGTCCGTCAAAGCCGGGACCGGACAACTGAGTTGCCGCATCAACGGCCGATACGGCTAGAGGCCTTTAGCGGGGCCGAGAATCATTCCGGCCGCGTTCAACTGGCTGATCTCACAGCCACTACGGAGGCTGAACGACATGTCAACCGGCACGCCATCCACAACGCCCGCCACAACCGCTGTCTGCGGTCCGCCGTATTCGTGTTGAAAAGTCCGATGCTGGTTAGCTCGGTCCTCTCATCACCTCGCGTGGTGCCTGTGTCTGAACAGCGGAATCCGTTCCCTGACCGGCCTCGCAGTTGAGTGGTCCCTTGCACGGGCGGCAATGATGCGCAGTTGCGTGATACGTACGGCACCTGCGGCTGCCACGAGAAGGCCGCCGGCGACAGCCGCGATGAAAAGGGCCATGCCCAAGGGGACCGAACCGACGAACACGAGGTACTGCACCTGAACCGGTTCCTGGTTCTGAAGGATAAAAACAATCAGCAGACTCAGGAGTACTAGGCCGATTACCGTGGCTGCCCATGCAAGGGCGGCCCGTGTGCCGTGCGCCGGTTCTCCTTTATAGCGCGCCGAGGCTGAACCGTCGCCGATCGTGGGTCGTCGTGCAGGTGGTGCGGGAATGGAAGTCCCAGGAGTTGGCGGATTGGTTTGCATTTTGCCACCTTCCTTCAGGTTCATGGCGTCTCCTCGTGCCGGTTTTGACGGCCGTAGCCTTTGAGGAACCAATGCGCTCCGGCAATCATCAGCAGGAAACCGACGGCGCCGACAATGACGAGTTCTGTCGCAATGCCCACAATGACGAGTGTGAATGCGGCTATCAGGGTCAAGGCTCCCCGGGCCATCGTGGCCGCCTCCCTTTGGCGGTTTCCCGGCGCGACGGCCTGCAGCCTCTGGTCCAGGTCCGGATCGCTGGACGCCAGTTCCTGTTCAAGCTTTTCAAGGCGTCTGCGCTCTTCTTCCGACAACGCCATGGAAGCTCTCATCACCCTTCCAGATCAGGCTTACACGATCCGCAGGTCCGGCACTTCCCGGGCCCGGTGAGTGGCTTTGACTGCTCGACCCAGCACGATCCGACTCCAGGCTTCTCCTACCGCCACCTTTAGGCCTGTAGGATCTGGCTTCGGCGAAGTCAGGATCGTATTCCGGGGCTCCGGCAACCGGGTCCCGGGTAGGGCCGATGAGAACCTCTGTGTCAGTTTCATTGATGCTCCTCACGGCATCGGCGGGGATGAACGTCTTGTCCTCGCCGATCCCCAGGAATCCTCCGGATGCAACTATCAGGAACCGGACCTTTTCCTCCTCCGCATCAACCAGGAGTTCGTCGACCGATCTCCTCGCCCGAGGCTGTCCTCACGCTGAATCCGCGTCGTTCCCGGTCGCGGAGGCTTTACAGGTCCTCCACTTTCCACGCTAGGCAGTCCCTTGATGCCGATCAACGCATGTAATTGATGTGCAACGGGTTTCCAGCTCCGGTTACTTTCCTGTTATTGGCCGCTGGTCCCACTTGGGTGAAACTCAGGGCCGGTCATCCCGGCGTTGATCGAAGCTGAACCCGCACGCACACCGGTAGGTGAGCAGGCTGTCGTCGTTCTTTGCTGTGGTTTGTTCGCGCGGAAGGGCCGTGTCCGTGCTGACCAACTGCATTTCCTGGCCGCAGTGGATGTGTGAGGTCAGCATCCGGCGCAGTTGCGGATCCTCCGGGGGCCGCCCGCGTGTGGCGCCCTTTAGTTGTTCCTTCTGGCGCGCACGACGAGCTACCCGGGACACCTGTGGATGTGTCATTTTGACTGCCCCCCTGCTCGGCCCAGTGATGAGAGGAGTTCAGCGCAGGCGCGTTCACACCGCCGGCAGACTTCGGCGCACACCTCACAGTGGCGATGCATCGAGGCAACCCGACCGCACTCATCGGCACACGCCCTGCAGGCAGTGCGGCACGCTTCGAGCACTGAGCGGGTGATGTCGGCGTCATAGCCAGTATGGCGGGAGAGGATCTTTCCGGTGACAGCGCACATGTCGACGCAGTCAAGGTTCGTGCGGACGCACTTGGTGAGCTCGGCAACCATGTCTTCGTTCAGACAGGCGGCGGCGCACGCTGTGCATGTTTGTGCGCATTCAAAGCATGCCTGGATGCATTCGGCGAGCTTGTTCCTGTCGATGCTTCCGTAGTCCTGGGGATGGGCGTGCAGCATGGACTGTACGTGTGTCATTGGTTTTTCTTTCCAGGTTTAACTGCAGGGTTGATGAAGTGGAACGGCGAGCCGTGTCTCCTACGTCCTGCTGATGGAAAGCTTGATCACTGTAAGCGCCGGCAGATCCGGCTCCGGACGCACGGTGCCGGAGAGCATCCCGCTTCCGGACTGCTGGCCGGTCAAGGACGGCGGGTCAACAGCGCCGCTCCGGACCGGCGCTGGTTCGCTGCGGGGGGCTTGGGGCCGTTCGCAGCCGTCCTGCTCCACTTCTTCAGTCCCAGCTGTTGGCCCGGCCAGGTGGACGACGCCGCGCGTTTGCAAGGCGGAAGCTGAAGTGTCAGCAGGACCGGCTGCGGTTACCGCTTGCCGCGAGACTTCCTCAGCGGCCCGTTCCTGTGTTGAATGCACCGGGCCGTGGTTGGGAACGATGGCATACCGGCTGCCGTGCGTGTAGGAGGCGGCTCCCGCCAGGAGAAGGGCCAGAAGGAGCCACACGAAAACGCTTCGCCGCGAAACTGGGCGGCGAAGCACTCCTTCCCGAGACGAGCTCAGCGCGGCCATCCCCAATTCCCGGTAGTTGCCATCTAAACAGAGTAGCTAGGGGTACTCCTCAGATGGTCACGCGAGTATCACTTTTGAGCTTCATTTGAGAGACCCTGCGCATCTGCGCCGCGCAGCCAGGGCGGCCTCTTCGTCATGTCCGTTGCGGTTTTCGCCCTACTGGATGGTCTCATACGCCCAAGGCCGTGTCCGGGCGGGGGCCACGAACCCTGGCGTAGGTTTAGGGGCGGCGATTCTGGCGGTGCGCAGTCAAGGGGTCTGCAGGGCAGAGCCGTTGACTGCCCGGTGATTTGCCGAGGCGGAAGGTTTGGTCAGGTACGCCGCGGATCCGGAGGCCATCCCGATCTGACGGTGCGAACGTGGTGTCCGGAGAAATCATTGACATCCCGACGGGAGGTAAGGGTTGCGTATATCGGAATGGAGCCTGTCAACGGCAGTTGCAATTCTCCTGTGACCTCTGTACGGAAGAGATCGCCGTGTTTCAAGGGATTTTTGCCCGGGCCGGATAACAGGAGAGTCAACGACGCCGAAAATCCCGTTGCATATCAATTACTTGCGTTGATCCGGGTCCGGCTCCTGCCTAGCGTGGAAAGTAGGGGGAGGCTGAGGACGGATGCGGCCCGCGGCATCGTCTGCGGTATGCAAAGAGGAGCCCTGTCTTGATACGTAAACGAAAACCTGTTCGTTCGGTGCATGGGCTGTAACGCCCGGCCGCCAGCCTGAACTGACTCACCGGCACCGTGCAGACGGCATTCGTCCTGCCGGTCGTTCAAGGCGACCTCGGATTCGGGTTGGTGACGCGCTCTTCCGGGGACTGGGACGGTCTGGCTTCCTTGTGGATCCCGGCCATTGACACTGCGGCGGACGACTGAAAGGAGAAGCTACGGTGGGACAGAATGAAATCCGTGAGCTGGTGAAGCTGGGCGGCACCGGCAAAACCGTTGCAGACAGGCACGACGACATCCGCGGATACACCGTCAGGGCCGGAGACGGCGAGGAAATCGGCAAGGTGGAGGAGCTGCTCGTCGACGTTGAGGGGGAAAAGGTCCGATTCCTCATCGTGGCCTCCGGGGGGTTCCTGGGCATCGGAAAGGACAAAACGTTCATTCCCGTCGACGCCGTGAGCCTCGTTCTTGACCGTGAAGTCCTCATTGACCGGACCCGGGAGCAAATTGCCGGAGCCCCCGCATACGACCCGGCCCTGACGGACACCAGTCCTACTACGAAGACGTGTACGGCTATTACGGCCTGTCGCCGTACTGGAGCCCAGGCTACGTCTATCCCGGACACCTCTACCATCCCCGCTGAAGGTGGCAGAGATGCCAATCACACGCAACATCGCCTGGGACGAACACCTGACAGCGTTTAAAGGCCAGGACACGACCGATTTCGTGACCCTGACGGCTGCGACGGCCACCACCTGCGCCGCCTGCGGACTGGCGCTCCAGCTCGAGGAGCAGCTCTCGCTGATCGTGGACATCACCGAAGGCATCGACTCGGCCGGCATCGAGTACCTCACCATCGACACCTGCACCTGCCATCGGCGCTGCCAGAAACCTCTCCTGACGGTGCGCCAGTCCAGCGGACCGGAGGAACTCGCCACCCTCGGCGCCCGGCTCTTCCTGGACCTACGCACGAGAACCTGGCGCCGGACGATCCCCGCCCTTGCCTACACCCTGGCCCCGGTCCTGACCTTCCGTGAACCAGGCGGAGAACCTACCTCGGCCCTCGTCTCGGGCCTGCTCGACCACGGCTTCCAACTCTCCATGACCTCCGACTACATCGAAATCATCCAGCACACTCGCGACGTGGGCCCCGGCGTCAGCTGCACAGTGACAGGACACCGCCCCACCAGCATCCAGGTCAGCCTCCAGATCCGCGGCGAACAAATGTACTCCCACCGGCTGGACACGGCAGATGCCTGGGACGCCCACTGGCTCAATGCCGCCGCACGGGAAAGAAAAATTCTGGTCATCAGCGGGGACTACCTGGACATCACCGACGACGGGCTGAACCTGGACGCCGCAGCCCAACTGGGCACCCTGGTCGCCGGCCACGTCCCCTTCCTGCCCTGAAACCCGGCCGCCCTCACCACACCTCCCCCATTGCCACCGCCGGCGTTGGGACGTGCAAGCCGGGGTCGAGGATTCGTCGGCCAGTTCCCAGCCGTCGGCGCCTCTCCTGCTTCTCTTGGTTACGGAACCCGGTTCGGGTCAGGGCTTACCTTTTTTCTGAGGAAGTAGGCGCCGAGCGTTCCTGCGAGGGTCGCGAAAACTGCCACGGAGTAGATGGCCAGAAGGACCTGGATGATGCGGGAGAAGGTGCTGGTGCCGGTGATTCCGTTGCCGGTGACAGCTGCCATGGCTGATTCAAACAGCGACTCGGCGTAGGAGTCGTGCTCGCCCGTTGCGTAGAGGAGCTGGCTCGAGGCCAGGATGACCACCGCGGTGACTGCGGAGAGCCAGCCAATGCGGCTGGTCATCAGCTTCCTTGCCGAGCGTGAGCCACGGACTCCGGCAGAAAGGATCGAGCCGTAACGCGCCAGCCTGGCTACACGGACGATCCTGAGCGCCGGCAGGCCACGGATGAACGCAGGAACGGCAGAAGGAGGAAGAGGAACTGCCACCAGTTCCTCCTCCAGAACGCTTTGCCGAACCCGGCGATGTAGGCCCGCCGGCGCCTTCCGGATCTGGTGCAAACCATCAAGACAATGCCTGGCAACTGACACCGTCCGGCATGGTTTTCCATTTTGCCCCTCGCCCGACGATTCGACGACGGGATCTCAGTGCCCACACTCCTGCAGGAAGAGTGGGCGTTCTTCTCTGCGGCAATTCGGGACCGGTGGCTCAGGAAGAACCGTGAGGGACGAATAACTCTTCTTCTTGCCGACTGGAAGTCCGGTCAAGGGCATATACCGTATTGGGCCCTGCCATCGGCATTTGCAATACTCCTGTGACCTCCGCACGGAAGGGATCGCCGTGTTTCAAGAGATTTTTGCCCGGGCCGGATAACAGGCTAGTCAACGGCGCCGGAAAACCGGTTGCATATCAATTACTTGCGTTGATCTGGGTCCGGGCCCTGCCTAGCGTGGAAAGTGGGGGAATGAGGAAGACCCAACACCTTGGGCACTGTCGGCGGAATACCTATTCGAAGAGGAACCCCATGACAGATAAACTGCACGCTCGATGGGCTGTCCATAATTACAGCCGCCAGCCTGAGCGACCGTCAAGGTCACCGGCACCACGCACGCGGCATTTGATCTGCCGGGATATTGAAAGGGAACGGGCTTCGACCTCGACGACCTCCACGCACTCTTCCAGGGACTGGGATGCGAGGATCAGGGACTCGGGATGGCGAGAATGCCCTTTGCAGCCCTTGGCCTGGACACCTTGGTGACTGCAAGGAGAAACACGATGGGACAAAACGAAAACCGTGAACTGGTGAAGGTACGGCTATTACAGCGTGCCGCCGTACTGGAGCCCAGGCTACGTCTATCCCGGATACCCCTAACATCCCGCTGATGCCACCAGCCCTTCCCGGCTGCCCCCGACCGTCTCGGAATCCATCTTCGCGGCCGGCGTCAGTGGACGGATGACCGTCACCGGAAGGAAGAAAGGAAGGAAGGAACGACCATGAAACTGCATGCGCGCAGGGCCACCAGCCCCGAGGACCTTCGCAATGACACCGTTGCCGTCCAGCAAAGCCGCTTCGGGGGGATGAAGTTCGGTTCCGCGTTTTTCGGCTGGATGACTGCGGCAGGAATTTCCGTATTGCTTACGGCACTGGTCACGGCTGTCGCCGCGGCGGTGGGAGCCGCTGAGAACGTTGATCCCTCGACCGTGATGAACCAGGCGGCACAAAATCTCCAAGCGGTGAGCATCGCCGGAGGAATCATCCTGGCCGTCATCCTGTTCCTCGCATATTACTGCGGAGGCTACGTCGCCGGACGCATGGCCCGTTTTGATGGAGCCAGGCAAGGCCTCGCCGTCTGGCTCTGGGCTGTAATCGTCACGGTCATCGCCGGCGTTCTCGCAGCCCTGGCCGACAGCCAGTTCAATATCCTGCTCAACACCACCGCATTCCCCGGGATCGCAGTCAGTGAGGAAACCCTGACCGCCGGAGGTGTCATCGTCCTGATCATCGCAGCCCTGATCGCTTTGGCCGGAGCCGTTCTCGGCGGACAAACGGGCATGCACTTCCACCGCAGGGTTGACCAGGCCACAGTGAACCCCGAGGCCGGCCTCGAGAAGTAATCCGGCGTCTGGCTCGCTCCCTTGATTGCGCCACCGCCAGAGTCTCCCGTCCGCAAATTCCCGGACTCATCAAGTCCCGGGAATTCAGACCGGAGCTACGCGGCGCTCAGGTCAACACAAGGGAGCTGCCGGACAGGAACAGAAGCTGCACCTCAGGAAAAAATACGGAAAAGACATGCGACCCGCCAAGCTCATGCCCGCCCGTCTGCGGACCAGGCCAACAGCCCTGCTCGCCGGGCTGGCTGGGGAAGCTGTGATCACCGCTGCGTCTGCTGTCGGCGGGTGCGGCACTTCGGAGCCGGCCACGGAAACTGAGATTGCAGATGTTCACCTCGAGGCCATCAGGGAAGTCGTACCGGATCACATTCTGGAGTACAAGAGGGTGACGGTTCCCGGTGAAGTGAAGGGAATCATCTCCCCCTCTATTTTCTCTATCGTTGATCCCGAAAACCCCTTGGTCGACGATCTTCTCATCGTGCACGAAACCGACTTCACCGGGGTCAGGCCAGAGGCAAGAGTCAAGGTCACCGGGATCGTCTACCGGGGCTTCGACACAGCGGAAGTGGAAAAGGAAACCGGAATCAACCTGCATGCAGCCCTGCACGAGCAGTGGCAGGGCGACTCCTACATCGTGACCTCCACTGTCGAACCTTCCGCGACATCCGGTTGAAACGACCCCGCCGGGACCGACGGCGGTGGGATGAACTACATGCGCTCGTGCCTGTTCGCAGATTACGCCCCTGGCCAGCTCAGCACGACACAATTCCAGCCCCTTGTGCTCTTGGAGGAGAGGACGTCAGAGAAATGGCCACCGACTATGACGAAGTTCGGCCGGATATAGCCGAAACGCGAAATGCTTCACTGGAAGCACTGAAATCCGCAAACGCCCCCGATGCCCGCAGCGTGGTCGCCGAACTGGAGGAGGCAGACACCGTCGACGGCGTGGAACCACCCGGCGCCGACCTGTCTGACGAAGAACTAACCGTCATCATCCTCCCCCAGAAAAAGGATGAGTTCATCTGCCGGTCATGCTTCCTTGTCCGGCACAAGTCCCAAATAGCCAGTGAAAAGGAGGGCAATCAATACTGCCTGGAATGCGTCACCTGATCCCCCACCAACGCCGTATCAGTATTCGAACAGGGAAGGGCCACGGGTTTTGCCGGCCTGGCTCCTCATCTCCCTGGTGAGCCTGGCCCTGGGAGCCTTCTGGCGCGCAGAACGCTACGCCGTGGTCGTCAACGCTCAGCACCTGGCGGAGGTTATGCGGCACACCAGCACGCCCCGCTAGGCCCAATCCCAAGTCAACGGAGTGACCACACGATGAGCAGAATTGGAAAACGTCAAACTCAAGCCAGACAGGAAAAGACCGTGACAACAAAAGAGCCACATCCAAATCGGGATTCACATCCTGTCCCCAAGCCCGCAAGGGGCAGCCGTGACAGTGTCGCTGCTACCCGTGCGGCGACGGCCTGGGTCGTCACGGTAGCCGCACTGATCCTGCTGGTACTTCTCATCACCTTCATCGTTCAGAACCAGGAGGACGTGACCATCGTCTTCTTCGGACTGGAAGGCACCATCGCATCGGGCATCGCGCTCCTCATTGCTGCCGTAGGCGGTGGCCTGCTGGTGGCCGTGGCCGGTGCAGCCAGGATTCTCCAGCTCAGGTCCAGCAGCCGCCACCAGCGGAACACGTAACTCTTTCCGGGCAGCGAGAGTCAGTTCCGGAGAGCCGGCACTCGGGGGTCCTTAAAAATGGTCAGGAGTCTCTATTGCCTTGGCTCACGGCCGTACCTCGGGCAGCAGGAAGGTTCCCATGGCCCTATCGGATGAACATCGCAGGCGCCTTGAAAAGCTCGAACAGGAACTGGCCGCAGCCGATCCCAATCTAGACCGGAAACTACAGTCCGGGTTGTCCCGCGGCCTGCCAGCCCCGCGTCCTATCTACGGTTTCCTGGCCGTTTTACCCGGCTTCGCGCTCGTCATCGCGGGGATCAGCACAAAGCTCACGGTCATCGGCTTCATCGGCTTCATGCTGATGGTCGCATGCGCTCACTGGTACCTTCTGCGGCGGTACTAGAGGGTTCGGCTATACCCTCCGATCCGCCCCGCCATGGCCTGCGGCACCGGCGCTCTGAGGCTATGAAGGCCTTGCTGCGGCCACAAAGCTGCGGCCGTGACCCGGCTTCCGGGAGCCTGGAGCGAGCGACCCCTGACAGACTTCTCGTCCTGTCACCAAGTCCCCTCCGGTCGGCGGCGCCCACAGCCGGTATGGAACAACTGCGGCATATATACCGAGCCGGTCGAAGAGATGCGGGCCGTCCATTCCATGGAGCACGGCGCCGTCTGGCTCACCTACCGGCCAGACCTGCCGGCCGACGAGATCCCTCAACTCACCGAGCTGGTCTCGGCGACAAGCTACGTGCTGCTCCGTCCGCAGCCGGGGCAGTCTTCGCCGATCATGGCTAAAAGCTGGTCTGTTGCCTTTGATTCGGTAAGGCAGACCCTATCGACATTGTGAGGAGATACGTCACATGCGAGGCTCACCTTGAACGCGGGGCAGGCAGTTAGGTGCTGGCTTCGTTGACGCCGTGCATGGCGTCCGCGGCACGTACCAGCGCCAGATGGGAGAAGGCCTGGGGAAAGTTACCGGCCATCCGTTCGGCCGTTGTGTCGTATTCCTCGCTGAGGAGGCCCAGTTCGTTGGCGCAGTTGACGAGTTGGTCCATCAGCTGTTTTGCCTCGACGGTGCGACCCGTGCGGGCGTACTGCTCTACGAGCCAAAAGGAGCAGGCAAGAAATGGATGTTCGCCCGGTTTCAAACCGTCGGGTGAGGTTTCTGTCCGGTAGCGCAGCAGCAGCCCGGCGCCATCGAGCAGGTTCGCTTCGATATGGGCGACGGTGCCGAGCATTCTGTCGTCACCGTAGTCCAGGAACCCTACTTGTGGCAGAACAAGAAGTGAGGCATCGACTTCTGTGCTGCCGTAGGTCTGGGTGAATGAGTTGATGTCCCGGTTGAACCCATGTTCCATGATCTCGTCCCGGAGTTCATCACGCAGCTTCTCCCAGCGGTCTGCCGGCCCTTCGAGCCCGTGGTCTTTCACAGCCCGGACGCCCCGATCCAGTGCGGCCCACATCATGACCCGCGAGTGGGTGAAATATCGTTTCTCCCCACGCATTTCCCAGATCCCGTGGTCTTTTCGCGAGATGTTGTTCTCCACGAATTTCAGCATGTTCCGCTGCAGCGGCCAGGAAAAGTCATCCTCGTGCCCGCCCCGGTTACGGAGCTTTTCCAAGGCCACCATGACTTCACCGACGACGTCACCCTGATATTGCTGGACTGCGGCGTTACCGATCCGGACCGGAACCGAGCCGTCATAGCCGGGCAGATGGGGCAGAACGCGCTCGGGCAGTTCACGTTCTCCGGCGACTCCGTACACGATCTGCAGGTGCTGAGGGTCTCCTGCGACTGCGCGCAGCAGCCAGTTCCGCCAGTGCAGGGCCTCCTGCCGGAAGCCATGGGTCATCATGGCCTCCAGTGTCAGGGCCGCGTCCCGGAGCCAGCAAAAGCGGTAGTCCCAGTTCCGTTCCCCGCCGAACTGTTCCGGCAGGGATGTCGTGGGTGCGGCCACGATTCCCCCTGTGCTCTGGTGCGTCAGGGCACGCAGCACCAGGAGCGAGCGTTTCACAATGGGGTCATACTCGCCCTGCGAGAGGCAATGGCTGGCCCAGTCGGTCCAGTAGAGGCCGGTGGAATCCAGCGCCTGATCGACATCAACTGCTTTCGGCGGCGTTTGATGTGATGGAAACCAGCACAAGTCCAGATCCACTGTTTCCCCGGCCTGAACAGTGAACTCTCCCGCGTGGGAATGGTCCGGGCGTTCCAGCGGGAGGTCATCTGCGCGCAGCATGACGGCATGGGGACCGCCGATCGCCATGATCGCCTCGCCGCCGTCGTCGCTGGCCAAACTGATCCAGGGGACGATTTTTCCGTACGCAAAGCGGATCTCAATCTCCTGACACATGCGCACCCGGCCGGTGATTCCCTGCACCCTGCGCACAAGGGATGCCCGGTTGTCGCTGACAGGCATGAATTCGGTGACCAGCACTTCGCCGCTGTCCGTTTTCCAGCGCGTTTCCAGGATGAAGGTCGAATCCCGGTACCGCCGATCGACAACAACCGGAGCAGAGCCCAGGCCGTCCGCTACGGGTGCAAGGAACCAGCGGCCATGATCCTCTGTACCCAGTAAGGCAGCGAAGAAAGACTCAGAATCAAACCGCGGCAGGCACAGCCAGTCAATACTGCCGCTGCGCGACACCAAGGCACCAGTTTGCAGATCTGAGAGCAGCCCGTAGTCCCGGATAGGTGACCCCATGCACCCACTCAACCACAACGGCTCGTGCCCTGCAGCATGCCGGCATAGAACCAAGCGGCAAACCCTGCATGGCTCGCGGCCCCGGCACGGTGACCGTGGTGACGGCTTTGATGGACGCTGCGGTCATCGAGGCTCAGGTTCATTCGGACTACATCGACGCCGGCCCTAGGGACGGCGAGGGTGTTCTCATAACCAGCGCCGGTGTCCGAAGATGGCCACGATCTTGCTCTTAGCATGGGGTGATACGCCTCGTTGTTCTTATTCGCGCCCGAGGTCGCGGTGGTGCGCGCTGGTGGTGACGTTGGGAAACTGGGCAAGGCGCATGGACAGCGCTTCGGCCATGGCGACGGAGCGGTGCTTGCCTCCGGTGCAGCCGATGGCAATGTTGACAAAGTGTTTGTTTTCACGGCTGTACCCGTTGATCACGGGGACTAGGGCCTGGACGTAGCAGTCAAGGAACTCCTTGGCTCCGTCGGCTTCCATGACGTACTCCCGCACTTGGGGCTCCAGGCCGGTCAGCCGCTGGAGCGTAGGTATCCAGTGTGGGTTTGGGAGGAACCGCACGTCGGCGACATGGTTGGCATCCAGCGGCAGCCCGTATTTGAAGCCGAAACTCATGACGTCCACCCGGACCACAATCGTTCCGGTGGTGGAGAACAGTTCGATGATGGCGGTGGAGAGGGCGTGGACGTTCATCTCCGTGGTGTCAAGGACAATGTCCGCGGCACTTTTGACGGGACGAAGCGCTTCCCGTTCGGCGCTGATTCCCTCAAGGGTTCTGCCGCCGGCTTGCAGCGGGTGGGGACGGCGTTCCTTTTCGAAGCGGCCGACCAGCGCGGCGTCACTGGCATCCAGGAAGAGTATCCGGTACGGAAGGTCCACGGACAGGCTGTCCCGCAGGGTTTGACGCAGGTCGTTGAAAAAGTCGCCTCCGCGGATGTCCATGACGACAGCCAGCTTCCAGGGCTCACCGGGCGTCTCGGCAAGCAGCTCGGTCAAGGGTCCCCAGCAGCACCGGGGGAAGATTATCAATGACGTGCCAGCCGTGATCCTCGAGTGCGTTCCCTGCAGTGCTGCGTCCTGCCCCGGACATGCCAGTGACAATCACCAGTTCAGGCTCCGGCGGGGCTAAGGGATGTGTCGCCTGAGGGTTATCGGTTGGAACCGGGCGCCGCGCCGGATATACCCGCCTGACGGGTCTGGGAGTCAAGAGTCCAATATTCCTTTCAGGACCTCGGCTTCGTCCCAAGGCACCAGTAACTGCAGTTCCTTGGATTCGCCGGCATGGCTGAGAGTCAGGTGCAGAATCAGTCCCGGCTTCTTTCCCCCCACTTTCACGGCGCTGGCCGCCAGCACCCGCCACGGGACGTCCCCGGAGACCAGGACCCCGGCGTGGGATTCCTCCCCGTCCGGATGCTTCAGGACCCAGTCCTCCCCGCCATCCATGGCGTCCTTATGGGCACCGCAAACAGCCAAGGCCTGCTCGTCGGGGCCCTCAACAAAGAAAACATCATCCGCTGGTGTCGTGCAGCGGTACACCGCACACTCTTGCATGGTCACTCCCCGTTTCTTTACGGCGTATGTTGCAGGTCTTCAAAGGCGGCACGTGTCCGAAACATTCCCGGCCAGGAACCACTAATATATCGACCATAACGTAAGAGTAGAGTCTGCGAGCTACCTGTGGCTCAATTGTGACCCTAACCTAACGTTAGAGTAAAGTTAAGGGTGAGCTTATTTTTCTCCCCTTCTCTCCACATCACCCGCGCCCAGGAGATGCATCCACGTGGCTTCCGTCCGCACCAGCGACCGCCCGGTTCCGGTTTCCCAGCCGTCCGGGTCCGGTACTCCGGCGTCTTCGTCCCGGGGACGACGAGGTGTGGGGGTTGCCCCTGGTTCCCAGCAGGCGCTGGGGTTGCGGAACCGTGAACTTGTTTTGGAGAGCCTGCTGGCGGTGGGTCCGGCCACGCAGGCGATGCTGGCCCGCTCGACGGGGTTGTCGGCTGCAACAGTGTCGAACGTTGTGAGCCGGCTCAGGCGCGAGGGCCGGGTCCGGACCCGTAACACCGTCAGCACCGGCCGGCGGGCGGTGCTGGTGCAGTTGCAGGAGGTGAAGTGCGTGGTAGCGGGTGTTGAGGTGGGCGGCGGCCGCATGCATGCCGTGCTGCTTAGGCCCGGCGGGGATGTGCTGGTCCGGTCCAGCACCCCGGCTTCAGGCCTCGATGCCAGCGCCGAGCTGTCCGGGGCCATTTCAGGATTGCTGGCACTGCTGCTGGGTCAGGTTGAAGCTGAAGGGAGCACTCTGGCCGGCGTGAGTGTTGCCCTTCGGGGGCCGACGGGGCCTGGCGCTGGGCGGTTGCCCCGCGGCATTGCCTTCCTCCCCCCCTCTGGGTGAAGATCTTCAAGCCGCCTTGGGGATGGGGTCGGACGTTCCCGTGACTGTCGCCGGGCCCGCGGTCATGTCAGCTTTTGCTCATTCGCGCCGTCTGCAAGGTACGGACGGGGCGCTGATGTTCCTGAACATGGATTCGGAAGTCACTGCCGGAATCGTCATTGGAGATCAGCCGTACACGGGCCACGCCGGACTGGCGGGCCAGATCGGGCATGTCAGGGTCAGTGATCACGGGTTTCCATGCCGCTGCGGCAACAGAGGTTGTCTGGACACGGTCGGATCCGTACCTGCGGTGCTGGCCGCTTATGCAGCGGGGCATGCACCCGTAACCGTCGAGGAATTTCTCGGCAAGGCCGTAGCCGGGGATCCGGCTGCCCTGCGGATTGCCGAGGCGGCTGCCGAAGCGCTGGGTATTGCCGCGGCCGGGGCCGCGAGCGTCATCAATCCCCGGCACGTCATTCTCGGCGGCCCACTGTGTGCCTTGGGTGCGTTGCTGCTGGATCCGTTCCGCCGCTGCCTGGTCCGGGAAGCCGGGCCCGGTATCGGGGGCGCCGCTGATGTCAGCCTGAACACTTTCGGCGACGATGTCGCCGCTGTCGGCGCTGCGCTGTATGCAGCCCGCCACATCACCACGTTTTGATCAGAAACCTGCGCGGGGACCCCCGCGCATCACAAAGAAAAGAAGGAGCACCATGTCTGCACCCCAGACCATCCGTAAGACCGTCACTGTTGAGAACACCGCCCATCTCGATGAAGTGACGGTACATTTTGAAGTGGACGTCAACTGCCAATGCGCCTCCGGCCAGGGCGGGTCCTACATCACCACCGAACCGCCCCGCCGCTAAGCAACCGCCTCCCGTCCAGTGCGGGCGCCCAGCACCTCGCCGTCCAGTCAAAGGAAACAGCACACCATGAGCCATGCCCACATCGAACACAAGACGCCTCCCAAGCTCGCGCCCGGCGCACTGCGCGTTGTCGCCCTGGGAGGCATCGGAGAGATCGGCAGGAACATGACCGTCTTCGAATACGGAGGCAAGCTGCTCATCATCGACTGCGGGGTGCTGTTCCCCGAGGATCATCAGCCCGGGGTGAACCTCATCCTGCCGGACTTCTCGGCCATCCGGGACCGGCTTGAGGATGTGGTTGCCGTGGTGCTCACGCACGGCCACGAGGATCACATCGGCGGCGTCCCGTACCTGTTGAGGGAACGGCCTGACATCCCCGTGATCGGGTCCAAGCTCACAATCGCCTTCATCGAGGCAAAGCTCAAGGAACACCGGATCACCCCCAAGACGCTCCAGGTGGCCGAAGGAACAAACCTCACCATGGGCCCGTTCGATCTGGAGTTCCTCGCTGTCAACCACTCAATCCCTGACGGGCTGGCGATTGCCGTCCGGACCGGGGCCGGGTTGGTGCTGCACACAGGGGACTTTAAGATGGACCAGTTCCCGCTGGACCGGCGCATCACCGACCTGGCCGGGTTCGCCCGGCTGGGGACTGAAGGCGTGGACCTATTCCTCGTGGACTCGACCAACGCCGATGTGCCGGGGTTCACCACCTCCGAGAAGGATCTGGCCCCTGCCATCGACACCGTGTTCCGGACCGCGCCGCGGCGGATCATCGTCTCCAGCTTCGCCAGCCACGTCCACCGCATCCAGCAGGTCATCGATGCCGCGCACCGCCACAAACGCAAGGTGGCCTTCGTGGGCCGGTCCATGGTCCGGAACATGACCATCGCCCAGAATCTGGGCTACCTCACCATCCCCCGCAACACCCTTGTGGATTTCCGCCGGCTGCAGAAAAGCGATGACCCCCATGTGGTCCTGATCTGCACCGGCTCCCAGGGCGAACCATTGGCTGCCCTGTCCCGGATGGCGAACAGGGACCATGCCATCAACATCGCCGAAGGCGACACCGTCCTGCTGGCCAGCTCGCTGATCCCGGGGAACGAAAACGCCATCTACGCGGTCATCAACGCCCTCACCCAGCTCGGCGCGAACGTGGTCCACAAGGGCAACGCCAAGGTCCACGTCTCCGGCCACGCCAGCGCCGGTGAGCTCGCCTACTGCTACAACTTGGTCAAGCCCCGGAACGTCATGCCTGTTCACGGCGAATGGCGCCACCTGAAAGCCAACGCCGCCGTCGCAGAAAGCACCGGGATTGACCCGGGACACATTGTCCTGGCAGAAGACGGCGTCACCGTGGACCTGCATCAGGGGCGGGCAACGATCTCCGGGAGGGTTACCGCCGGCCTGGTCTTCGTCGATGGCGACAACGTTGGCGGCACCACCGAAGACACCCTGCGTGAACGCCGCCAGCTGGCCGAGGAAGGGTCCGTGACCGTGCTGGCCATCCTCGACATGGAGACCGGGAAGCTGGCCGAGCCTGCGGAATTCTTCACCCGCGGGTTCGCCTGCACGGATGAGGACCTGGACAAGGCCGCAGCCGCCGTCGGCAAGGCCGTTGGTCAGGCGGGCGCATCACGGGGCGGGCGCGGACCAGTCAGGGATCCGGAGGCTGTGATCGAGCGGGCCACCGCTGACTGGATGCGCCGGTTCTACAACCGGGCTCCAGTGGTGACGGCCATCGTCGTGGACGCCTAAGGGCCCCTCTCACGGCTGAAAGGCCAGGCCCCCTGACGGGAACCTGGCCTCCAGCTGCTAAACGTTGGCAGGAGCGCTGCGCCGGAGTATTCCTCCGGTGCTGCCCGGTGCCGGGCAGAGCAGCGCAAACAGGGCGACCCCGAGCGGGATGGCTGAAGCGAGCAGGCTCGGCAGCACGTAGCCCCCGCTCGCATCCCGGCCAAGGGAAAACAGGATCGGCCCCAGCGCGGTGACCGACGTTGATCGCCGTGATGACACCCCTGATCCCACCGATGCTGGTGGTTCCGAAGTAGTGCGCGAGGGCGATCGGTTCGACGGCACGTACCGCTCCGCCTGCCCCGCCCAGCAGCAGGCCATAGAAGATGCCCGAGACAGTTCCGGTGACCAGGGGCAGGAACAGCAGGGCCGCGGCAAGAAGTCCCATGGAACCGGCCAATGCCAGACGTGGGTCCAGGCGGTGCGAGACGGCGCCCAGGATGATGGTGGCGAGGATTCCCGTTACAGTCTGCGGGATAAAGTTCGCGGCGGCTTCCGCGCTTGTTAGCCCCCGGGCTGTGAGGATCGATATCTGGTGGAATGCCAGGGCTGTGGAGAGCATGCCGGTCGCGGCCAGCGCCGCGGCGATGGCCCAGAAGATTGGTGTCCTGGCCGCCTGTTTTCCGCTCCACAACCGTTCAGGGCCGCGTCCTCCCCTGCGCGCTCGGTCCCGGCCTGGGCTGCTACGGGATCCTGGTGAGCGGGAACTTCGGGGACGGCCGTTGGCCGGTGCCGCGGCAGCAGGAAGAGTATCGGGAGGATGATCACCAGAACGGCTGCCGCTTCCAGCCGCCAGGCCAGCTGCACCCCGCCGGCGCTGATCAGTCGCTCCACCAGCACCGGCGTGAGCGAAATACCCGCGGATCCGACGGCGGCGGTGATGCCGACCGCAAGACCCCGCCGTTGCGTGACCGCCTTGACCACCGCCGTCGTGGCGGCAAGGGTCAGCGCGCCCTGGCCGGCCATCCGCAGGAAAACGAACCCGGCGGTCAGCCCAACGACCTCGGTGACAAAGCTCATCGCCAGCAGCGTCGCGGAAAAGACCAATGCGGCCGCGGTGATGACCAGGCGCGCACCCCACCGATCCAGGGCCCGGCCGATGAAGGGCAAAGCCAGGGCTCCGGCGAGGGTTCCCGCCAGGTAGCTGAAGGAGATGTCAGTCCGGCTTATCCCGAGCTGGTCAATGAGGGGATCGGTGAAGGGTGAGAGTCCCGCCGTCTGTCCTGGTGCGCTGGCGGCCGTTATCAGCGCGGCCGCGGTGACGGTCCCCGCCCAGGACTTCCGATTGGCTCCCGCACGACCCCACTGTCCAGCCGTCACGGCCGTCCGCCCGGATGAGGGCGGACGGCCGTCCGGGAGACTGCCATCGGGAAGACGGGCGTTATGGGGTCAGTGGGCGCCGTTGAGCATACCGCCGAGGCGTTCGCGGATGGCGGCGCTGGCTGAATTAAGCCCTTCGACTTCAACCTCTTTGCCGTAGCTGTGGTACTTGGCGGCGATGGAATCAAGCGCCGCAATGGTCGACGCATCCCACAGGTGGGAGTCATAGAGATCGATGACAATGCGATCCGGGTCCTCGGCGTATTCGAACTGCATGTACAGATCGTTGGAGGAAGCGAAGAACAGCTCTCCGCTTACCTTGTACTTGGCGAACGTTTCCCCAAAATGCTCCTCGATGGTGCGTTCCACACTCATAAAGTGGGCGACCCTGCGGGCAAAGGCGACCATAGCGACGATCACGCCGAAGATCACGCCGATGGCCAGGTTGTGCGTCCAGACCGTCACGACCACGGTGGCGAGCATCACCGTTGTTTCGCTCTTGGGCATGCGCTTGAGGGTGCTGATCTGGATGCTGTGCCAGTCGAAGGTGGCCCAGGAGACGAAGATCATCACGGCCACCAGGGCGGCCATCGGGATCAGCGCCACGATGTCGCCGAGGACCACGACGAGGATCAGGACGAAAATGCCGGCCATGAATGTTGATATGCGGGTGCGGGCACCGGAGGCTTTGACGTTGATCATAGTCTGGCCGACCATCGCGCAGCCGCCCATGCCGCCGAAGAATCCGGAGATGACATTGGCGACGCCCTGGCCCCAGGATTCGCGGACTTTCATGGAGTGGGTATCGGTGACGTCGTCGACGAGCTTGGCTGTCATCAGCGATTCCATCAGGCCCACCACGGCCATGCCGGCGGCAAACGGGGCGAGGATCTGGAAGGTCTCGAAGTTCAGCGGAACGTTGGGGAAGAACAGCGAGGGCAGGCTCTCAGGGAGTTCGCCCTTGCCGCCGACGGTGGGAACGTTGATGGCGAAGACGACCGCGGCGGCCGTCAGGACGATGATGGCGACCAGCGGTGCCGGCACAACGCGGGTGATCCGCGGCAGCAGGAAAATGATGACCAGCCCGACGGCCACCAGCGGGTAGACCAGCCAGGGGACGCCGAGCAGCTCGGGCAGCTGCGAGGTGAAGATCAGGATGGCCAGGGCGTTGACAAAACCGACCATCACCGAGCGCGGGATGAAGCGCATCAGTTTCGCGACACCGAGCACGCCGAGGATGATCTGGAAGATGCCGGCCAGGATCACGGCGGCAATGAAGTAATCGACGCCGTGGGACTTCACCAGCGGGGCGATGACCAGGGCAGTGGCCGCTGTCGCGGCCGAAATCATCGCCGGCCGGCCGCCTAGGAAAGCAATGGTAACCGCCATCGTGAACGAGGCAAACAACCCCAGCCGGGCATCGACACCGGCGATGAGGGAAAACGCGATCGCCTCGGGGATCAGGGCCAGGGCAACGACCAGGCCGGCGAGGACCTCTGTGCGCAGCAGGCACGGGGAACGCAGGGTGCGCCAGACGGACTGGCGCTGCTCCGGGGTGAGCGTGGGTGCGTGAGTGGCAACAGCCATGCGGACTCCATTTCATAGGTTGTAAGGGCAAGCGAATGCCCTCGGTTGTGTACGTGTGGGGAGACGCCGCGCTGCGCCGGAAAAAATGGGGAGGACCTCCCGGTCCACCCCAAACTATACCCTAACGTAATGGTAGACTTCTAATCTGGAGCCGTAACCATCCGGGAGGAACACTGTGCACATCGGAGAACTGGCTGAGCGGACCGGCCTGTCGCTGAGAACCATCAGGCACTATGACTCCGTGGGCCTGCTGCACCCGAGCGCCCGGACCGAGGGCGGTTTCCGGGTCTATTCCGAAGAGGACTACGAACGCCTGCTGCTGATCCGACAGGCGCGGTCCCTCGGCTTTGGCCTTGAGGAAATCGCGGAGATGCTCGACGTTTTGACCTCCCGCAGCCGCGGCGCCCGGGAGGCCGAGCTTGAGTCGATGCTGCGTGAGGCAACGGCCCGGAGGGAAGCGCTGGCCTCAGACCTGGGACGGGCAGACCAGTTCATTGCCGTGATCAGCGACCGGATGGCCAGCTGAGCGCCAAACAGTAGGACCGGCAGGTCAGGCGCCGATCGCGGTGAGCTCCACCCCGGGGTTGTCATCGCGGAAGTGCTCGAGCTTGTACCGGTCCGCGAACAGCGCCAGGGTTTCCCCATCGGTGCGGTGCATGATTTCCCCGCCGCGGAAGGTTTCGGGCAGGCTGGTGCCCTGCGTGTCTAGCCGCATGGCCAAGGTGTAAGGCAGCGGCTCAAAGGTTGCCGGGGCATGGAATTCCTCGGCCATGCGGTGCTGCGCCACCTCGAACTGCAGCGCCACTACTGCCGCCAGCACGGGCGCCTGGTCCCCGCGCCGGTCCGAGCGCAGGACCTGGACGACGCCTTCGTGTTCAAGCTGGACAATGCCGCGCCGGAACTGTTTGTACCGGCCCGGGTCCGCGGCGCGGGCGACGGCGAAAAGTTCCGGCGTGAAGTGCGGGATCTCGGGAAACCGGACCGCTTCTCCGGCGTAGAGACTGTCGCCGACCCGCAGACTGGCGGCGTTGACGAGCCCGACAATGTCCCCGGGCCAGGCCAAGTCGATGACCTCACGGCTTCGCCCGATGACCCGGTGGGCGTACTTGGTGGCAAACGGCTGTCCCAGCCGGGCATTGGTCAGGATCATCCCGCGTTCAAAAACCCCGGAGCAGACCCGCAGGAAGGCGATGTGGTCGCGGTGGGCGGCATCCTGACCGGCCTGGACCTTGAAAAACGAACCCGGAGAAGCCTGCGTCCACCGGCTGATGCCCGCCCCCTGCCGTGCGACGGGTCAAATCCTCCATTGGCGGCGGCCACGAGTTCGGCTTCCTCCAGCGCCGCCCGCCACTTCCCATCCAGTGCCCCGACTCCGCCGGTCACTGGTGTCTCCAGACTGGGCAGCGCTCCACCCCGGACCGCTTGAAGCCGCACCGCCTCCCCGCGGCGAAGGTCAAACAACCCCCTAAACGCCCCGGCCCTGCCAGCCGGCCAGGTCAGCGGCACAGGAGCCATGCCGGTCTGCTCGGCGATTCCGTCGATGAGGTCAAGAGCTTCAAGCCCTGGCCGGTCCCACTTGTTGATCACCGTGATGATCGGCAGCCCCCGGCGCCGGCACACGGCCAGGAGCTTGAGGGTCTGGGGCTCGAAGCCCTTGGCAGCGTCGATCAGCATCACGGCAAAGTCGACCGCGGCCAGGACCCGGTACGTGTCCTCGGAAAAATCAGCGTGGCCCGGGGTGTCCACCACGTTCAGGACAGCGCCATAGTGGTTCAGCTGAAGGGCCGCGGAGCTGATCGAAATGCCGCGCTCCTGCTCCAAGCCCATCCAGTCCGAGACCGTCCCGTGCCGGCTGGACTTGCCGTGCGTGACCCCGGCGTCCTTAATCACGCTGGCATAGAGGGCCAGCGCCTCCGTCAGCGTTGACTTCCCCGCGTCGGGGTGGGAGATCACTGCGAACGTACGGCGCCGGCCCGCCTCATCAAGAACCGAAGGGGTGGGCACTGTGGAGATGTTTGCTGTCCTGGGCATTCTTAACCTTCCGGCTGCTCCGCTTTCGGTGTTCTGACACCAACTACACTCTACCCTAACGTTAGGGTAGAGTGTAGTTGCGAGGCGTTTTCAATGACCCGCCCGTGCAGGGAGTATTTTGACGATCACCACCCATACGGCGCAGACGGCTGAACCTCAGGCGGGAACACGGTTCCGGCCCGAAGTTCAGGGCCTGCGCGCCATCGCACTGCTCATCGTGGTGCGCTACCACGTCTGGCTCGGCCGGGTGTCCGGCGGCGTTGATGTTTTTCTGCTGGTCTCGGCGTTCCTGCTCACCCTGTCGTTCTCAGAGCGCGTACGCTCCGGTGAGCCGTTCACACTGCGGCGGTACTGGGTAAGAATCTTCAGCCGGCTCCTCCCGCCCGCGGCGATCGTGCTCATGGCCACCGTGGCTGCAGGGGCAGCGTTCTTCCCCCAGGTCCGGTGGGCGCAGCTGATCGAACACGCGTGGGCTTCGTTGTTTTACATGCAGAACTGGGCGATGGCCTTCGGCGCCGTAGACTACCAGGCAGCCGAGGCGGCCACAGCCAGCTCCTTCCAGCACTTCTGGTCACTGTCGATCCAGGGCCAGGTGTTCATCCTCTGGCCCCTCCTGCTGCTGGGTGTACATGCTGCGGCGCGCCGTACGAAGTTTTCGTTCCGCGCCCTCGCCACCATCCTGTTCAGCGCGATCTTTGCCCTGTCGCTGGCCTTTTCAATCCAGAGACAGCAGCCAACCAGTGCTTTGCCTACTTCGACACCCGTGCCCGCCTGTGGGAATTCGCCCTCGGGTCATTGCTGGCTCTGGCGCTCCCCTGCCTCCGCCCGGGAAAGCTGGCCCGGGTTGTCCTGGGCTGGGTGGGTGTTGCGGGGATCCTGCTTTGCGGTGCGGTGATCCAGGTCGAGAACCAATTCCCGGGATAGGTCGCCCTGATCCCCACCCTCGGCGCGACCATGGTCATCACAGCAGGCCGAACGGGCCACCGCCTCGGAGCCGACCGCCTCCTGACAGCCACCCCCGTCCGGAAACTCGGGGGAATCTCCTACGCCCTCTACCTATGGCACTGGCCCGTCCTGATCACCTACCTGGTCCTGACCGAAGCTGCAGTGGTCACGGCAGTGGCAGGCACCTTCATCATCGGGGTCTCGGGCATTCTGGCATGGCTGACCACCCGGCTCGTGGAGCGCCTGCTGCGGTCATGGGGCTGGATGCACCGGCGTAAACGCCGCAGCGCCGGGCTCACCATCGCCCTGACCGTCGCCGTCACAATCCCCCTCGGGGCATGGGAAACCCGCATCGGACTCACCGAACGCCAACTGCGCGTGCAGGCTGAGCACCTCAACCCCGGAGCCGCCGCACTGGAACCCGGATACGCACGGCAGGACCTTCCCGACGCCCCTCTCATCCCGGCCGAAACCGCACTGGACGATGAATGGGGCGACGCCGGCCCCGCCTGCACCCCGGACTATGCCCCTGAACACCCGGCCCTGGAATCCTGCCAGCAGATCGAACCGGACACCGAGGCCACCAAGACGGTCGTGGTGATCGGGGACTCGCACGCACAACAGCTCATGCCCGCCCTGGTGCCGATCGCCCGGGAACATAACTGGAGGATGATCTCCCTGCTCAGGAACGCCTGCCGGTACGGTTCCCACTCACCCGCACGTGATCAGGAGTGCAACGAGCGGAACGAGGCCGCCCGGGACTACGTGCTTGCCCTCTCCCCCGACGCCGTCCTCACCCACGGCACCCTCAGCCACCAGGAGGACCCGCGCGAAGGGCTCGTTCCGGGGTACGAGGACGGTATCCAGCCTTTCCTTGACGCTGGCATGCAAGTCGCGGCAGTGCGCGACAACCCCCGGTTTCCGTTCCACATGTTCGCCTGCGTCGGCCTGCACGGCCAGGACTCCCCCCAATGCAACCCCGCCAGGGACGAAGTCCTCCTCGAGGTGAACCCGCTGGAAGCTGGCTGCGCGAGAACCCCTGCTGCATTCCGTGGACCTGACCAACAGCATCTGCTCAGACAAAGTCTGCCCGGCGGTAGTGGGCAATGTGTACGTCTACCGGGACCACGACCACCTTAACAAGACCTACGTCGAAACCATGGCCCCGGCCCTGAAACACAGTTTCTTGGCCGCCACAGGCTGGGATGGATAACGCACCCGACACTTCAAGACCAACCCCCGCTACGAAGACCAGGGAGAGCACGGGCCCATGTTCGGCACTGAACAAACCGCGGCGCTGGAAATCCTCAGCGCGATGAGCGTCCTCAACTTCCGGATCGAAGAAATGCGCGACATGGTCCGCGTCATGGACACCCTCGGCCGCTACCCCGCCTCCGATATCGCCGCACGCTACCGCATACGGCTCGGAATGTTCGCCGAAGCGCTGCAGCGCCGTCCGGTCGTCACCACCGAACAGCAGGTATCAAAACAGAACCTGGTCCACGCACTCACCAACCGTTACACGTGGCTGACGGTCTAGGAACTTAGGAAGTGTGGCCAGCGATAGTTCCGCGTTCCACACCACACGTTTTCGGCAGGCAGCCATTGACTCCAAAGTCGACCGCAAATTGGCGCTGGCCCTTTTGGGCGACGGCGTTTTATCCCTTCATCCCATGAGATGGCATGAAGCTTACGTTCAGCGGTTTTATAGTCTGGGCTTCAAGCCGTTGGGCCTTTCAGGTGTTCTTGCCCATGCGTTCAATGAACTCATCGGCCTGGGCCAGGTTACGCGCGATCTTCGCTCGCTGGTCTTTCGCCCGTTCCATGAACTCCGCGAGCTTTTCCTGACCAGCCCCGCTTCTGCCACCGGATTCCAGGGCGGAGAGTATGTCCAGGATCTCCGCCATCTCCTCCAGTGAAAAGCCGAGGGGCTTCATCTGCTTGATCAGCGTCAGCCGTTCGACGTCGTTCTCGGCATAAACCCTGAAGCCGCCCTCGGTGCGCCCGGTGGCCGGCAGGAGTCCGACCTCGTCATAGTGGCGGATAGTCCTCAGGGACAGCCCGGTCCTTTCAGCCAGCTCACCGATATGCATGGTGCGGCTGCTGATCCGTTCCGTCATGAAAGACCTCCTGCGTTGTCCGACCTGAACTCTACCACCACGTTAGGGTAGACTTGGGGGAAATGAATGTAGAAGTCCAAGCCTAGTGGCTGGCGATCTCATTCACGGCGCTGCGGTGCGCCCCCAGTTTCCCTAAACATTTGAAGCCGCTCCGGCGTGTCTTCTTGAGCCTGAAACGGAGCCAGCATTGGCCGTTAAACCAGCCACGGATGCCCCGGCATTCACGCCCGAGCAACTGCAGTCTGTCCGGGAAACCCTCAAATCGCCCAGAAGGATTAAGACCGAGGTCCTGGCCGGCCTCGTGGTCGCGCTGGCCCTGATTCCGGAAGCGATCGCGTTCTCGATCATCGCCGGAGTTGATCCCCGGTTGGGGTTGTTCGCGTCCTTCACGATGGCTGTAACCATCGCCTTTGTGGGCGGCCGACCAGCGATGATTTCCGCGGCGACCGGCGCGATCGCCCTGGTGATTGCCCCGCTGGTGAAATCCCACGGCGTGGACTACTTCATCGCAGCCGTCATTCTTGCCGGCATCTTCCAGATCGTCCTCGGCCTGTCCGGGGTTGCCAAGCTGATGCGCTTCATTCCCCGCTCAGTGATGGTGGGCTTCGTCAACGCCCTGGCCATCCTGATCTTCATGTCCCAGGTCCCGGAACTGCTCGGCGTGCCGTGGCTGGTCTACCCGCTGGTGGCGCTGGCGCTGGTGATCGTATTCGGCCTGCCTAAACTCACCAACGTCGTTCCCGCCCCGCTGGTTGCGATCGTGGTCTTGACCCTCATCACCGTCCTTGCCGCCGTCGCCGTCCCGACCGTGGGGGACAAGGGCGATCTGCCGGACTCGCTGCCGTCACTGTTCATCCCGAACGTTCCGTTCACGCTCGAGACTCTGCAGGTCATTTTCCCGTTCGCGCTGGCCATGGCATTCGTGGGACTCCTCGAGTCCCTGATGACCGCAAAGCTCGTTGACGACGTCACCGACACCCGCTCCTACAAGACCCGTGAAGCATGGGGCCAGGGCGTGGCAAACATCGTTACCGGTTTCACCGGCGGGATGGGCGGCTGCGCGATGATTGGCCAGACCATGATCAACGTCAAGGCCTCCGGTGCCCGGACACGGATCTCCACATTCCTGGCCGGCGTCTTCCTCCTCGTCCTCGTCGTTGCCCTGGGCGGCGTGGTTTCGGTGATCCCGATGGCTGCGCTCGTCGCGGTGATGATCTTCGTTTCCTGGGCCACGTTCGACTGGCACAGCATCCACCCCCGCACCCTGAAGATGATGCCCAAGAGCGAAACCATGGTCATGGTGGCCACCGTCATCGTCACCGTCGCCACACACAACCTGGCCATCGGCGTCGGCGTCGGCGTCCTGGTCGCGATGGTGCTGTTCGCCCGCCGCGTCGCGCACTTCGTCACCGTCGAACGAAGCGTCAAGACCATCGACGGGCACGAGACCGCCACCTACGTCGTGGACGGTGAGCTGTTCTTCGCTTCCTCTAACGACCTCTACACCCAGTTCGAATATGCGCTGGACCCGGAGCACGTGATCATCGATATGCACGCCTCCCACCTCTGGGACGCCTCCACGATCGCGGCCCTGGACGCCATCACCGAGAAGTACCACAAGCACGGCAAGGACGTGAAGATCATTGGCCTTAACGATGCCAGCATCCTGATGCGCGAACGCCTCGCAGGCAAACTCGGCGCTGGCCACTGACCTCGAAGCAGCCGGAGGACGGAGAGTGCCATGAATGCCCGCTTCGAAGAACTCGACTGGCGAGAGACGAGGCTGGGCGAAATCAGTCTCCGCCGCCGCTGGGACCCTACGTTCAAGGAGGAAGTGTACGAGGTCAAACTGGGTGAGGAGTTCCTGATGTCGAGCCTGTTCACCGTGGCCGAGATTGAACTGGCGCACCTCGCCCTGGCAGAGCTGCCACGAGAAGGCCTGGACGTGGTCGTCGGTGGCCTGGGACTGGGCTACACCGCAATGGCAGTCCTTGAATCGCCCGGCGTGAACGCCATGCTTGTTGTCGAAGCACTGGGTGAGGTCATCGAGTGGCACCAGCAGGGTCTGATACCAGCGGGAACGTCACTGACAGCGGATCCCCGCTGCCGATATATCCACGGCGATTTCTTCACCCTGGCAGCCTCGACCACCGGCCTTGATCCCGAGCTTCCCGGGCGGCGCTTCCACGCCATCATCGTCGACATCGACCACTCCCCACGGCACCTGCTGCATTCGAGCCACTCCCCGTTTTACGAACCGGAAGGCATGCGGGCCGTTGCCGGGCACCTCCATGAAGGCGGGGTCTTCGCACTCTGGTCCAACGACCCACCCGACGAAGACTACATTGCCAGGCTCAGGGACGTATTTGCGGATGTAAAAGCAGACATCATCAGCTTCCCAAACAGGCTGCAGGACCGGAACGCAACCAACACCGTATACACGGGCCGATCCGTATCCTCGGGCATCCAATAGAGGAGCGCTCGAGTCCTTATTGGAGCATGGCCGGCATGGAACCGGCTGGGGAGCTGTTCGATACCTCTCTCACGTTCCTTTCGGATCCAACGGTTCCCGATTAGCACTCTACCTTCACGTTAGAGTAGGGTTGCGAGTGTTGGGGTTCACCCCACGCAGGACCACCGCGGCTTCAACCGGGGTGGTTTTCTGACGTTGTTCCACCCCGGCTGACAAGGACATCCCATTTCCATGGACACGCTCTTCAGCACTCTCGCCGGAACCAGGAACCGTTTCCTGTCCCCACGGTGGCAGGCGAAACTCAACACCTCCAGGGGTCTGCTCATGGGTTTCATTGGGGTCCACGTTGTGTTCCTGGTGTTCGCGGCAGTGCTTTCGCTGCGCGGCGAAGCGTTCAGCGACACCTTCATCTACCGCGACTGGGCCATCGCCGGATTCGCGGAGGAGCGCCTGGGCGAGGGCCCCAGCCCCTGGGTCTACCCCATCCTTGCGCTGATCCCGATGGCCATTGCCGGTATTGCCGGGCCGGGAGCGTTCCTGTTCCTGTGGGTCCTGATGACCACAGTGCTCAACGGCTGGGCCCTCCTGACACTCACAGCACGGGGCCGCAACCGCCAGGCCATCCCCGCCGGCTGGTGGTGGCTGGTCTTCACCTTCCTCATGGGCTGGCTGGGATTCGCCCGCGTGGACGGCCTCACCGCCCCGCTGGTCCTGGTGGCCCTCGCCTACGGCGCCGGCAGGCCGTTCGTCGCGTCCGCCCTGCTCGCCATCGGCACCTGGGTGAAGGTCTGGCCGGCCGCGGTGATGCTGGCCCTCTTCGCCGTCGTGAGGAACAGGACGCTTGTGGTGCTTGCCGGAATTTCGACGACGGCGGGCGTGGTTGCGCTGGCCGCTGCGGTGGGGAGCCTGCCCAAGCTGCTGAACTTCCTCACCCAGCAGGGCGACCGGGGCATGCAGCTCGAAGCGACGTTCACCACGCCCTGGCTCTGGCTGTCCGTCCTCAACGTTGGCGATTCCCGGATGTACATGAACACGGACATCAACTCCGTGCAGGTGGACGGCCCCGGCACGGCGTTCATGTCCGTGCTGATGCAGCCCCTCCTGATCCTGGCTGCCCTGCTGGTTGCCGGCCTGACCTTCTGGGCCCTGCACAACGGCAAGCTCAACGGCCGGGTGGACCGCACCGAACTGCTCCTGGCCGGCGCGCTGACCCTTGCCACAGCGTTTGTGGTCTTCAACAAAGTGGGTTCGCCCCAGTTCATGGTCTGGCTCGCCCCCGCCGTTGCGGTTGGGCTTGCCCACAGCTGGCGGGATTGGCGCGTTCCGGCCACAATGCTGATCGTCATCGCCATGGCCACATTCTTCATCTACCCCCTGTTCTACGACGCGCTAAGCCACAACAACCCGTGGATGGCGCTGGTGCTGACCATCCGCAACGTCCTCCTGGTGGTTCTGTTCCTGTGGAGCCTCCGGCGACTGTACTCTCTGGGTAAAAAGGCTCCTGCAGCCGTCCCCGCTCACAAGGAGTCCTGAGATTTCCACAAGGTTCTTTGACCGGCTGGTCAGCGTCCGCAGCAAGGTCCTTCCCGCAACGGTGGTGGACTGGTTCGCGCGTCCCTCGAGCGTGTGGTGGGGATTCGCCGTCGTCCATCTTTACTTCCTGGGCTGGATGGCATCCTTCTTCCTGCACGGTGAGACCTTCAGCGACACCGAGCAGTACCGGCGGTGGGCGATGGACGGCTACAACCCGGAGAACCTGGACGGCAAGATCAGCCCCTGGGTCTACCCGGTGCTTGCGCAAATCCCCATCTTCCTGGCCAACGTTGCCGGGCCAAGCCTCTACCTGCTGGCCTGGTTCCTGATCATCACGGCCCTCCATGCCGCCGGCCTCTTCTTTCTCACGCGTGGGCCGCGGAAGGTGAGAGGCATTGCCCCGGCCTGGTGGTGGCTGTTTTTCACCGTTTTTATGGGCTACCTGAGCTTCGCCCGTGTCGAGGGCATCACGGCGCCCATGGTGCTGATCGCGCTCCTGTGCGCGGCGCAGCGGCCCGTGGTGGCAGGCGTACTGCTCAGCATCGCCACCTGGATCAAGGTGTGGCCGGCGGCCGTGCTGGCTCCCATCGTGATTGCCAGCCGCAAGCGGATCGAGGTGGTCGCTTCGGGCGTGGTGGTCACGGCATTTGTAGCGCTGGGAACCTGGCTTTCGGGCGGGCTGCCGCACATCCTGGACTTCCTTACCAACCAGGGTGAGCGCGGCATGCAGCTCGAGGCCACGTTCTCCACCCCCTGGGTCTGGCTGAGCGTATTCAATATCGCCGGCTCCAGGATGGCTGACAATGTGGCCATCAATTCGACCGAGGTCTACGGCCCGGGAGCGGAAGTGGCAGCCTTCCTGATGCAGCCGCTCCTCATCGTTGCCGCGATCGCCGCCGCAGTACTGCTGGTCCGGGCACTGAACCGCGGCGCCGAGCGTGAGGAACTGTTCCTCGAGGGCGCATTAATGATGACCACGGCGTTCATCGTGTTCAACAAGGTAGGCTCGCCGCAGTTCATCATTTGGCTGGCTCCAGTGGTCGTGGCAGGCCTGACCCACGACTGGAACCGCTGGAAGGTTCCCGCTGCGTTGCTGATGGGGATCGCGGCGGCTACTTTCGTGATCTATCCCCTGTTTTACACTCCGCTCATCCATGCCCACCCGGTCATGGCCGCCGTCCTCACCTCACGAAACGTACTTCTCGTGGTTTTGCTTTGGTGGTCGGTGCAGCGCACTGCAGAGCTCGGACGGAGGACCCGGGTCGACCCCGGCATCCAGAGCACCTACCGTTGACGGGTGCCCGGCTTGTGCCGCAGAACCCAGCTGCTGCCACGCCTGATCAGTTCTGAGGGTTTCCCTTGAATCAGCAGTCTCCGCGTGTGAACGTCAAGGAACATCAGGTAAAAGGTGAACAACAGGGCCGTGATGAACGCCAAGGATGACGCGTCAACACTGAGCTCGACGAAGGACCACACTGACAGCTGGTCCTGGGCACCGAAAACCACAAAGAACGTCACCGCGACGTACAGGGACCGGATCTGCCAATCGTCCCTGATCCCGGTCACGGCGAGGAACGGAACAAACCACAGGATGTACCAGGGCTGAATGATCGGTGACAGCATCACGATTGCCCCAAAGGCCAGTGCCATCCGGCGCACCAACCGGGATGAGTCGCCATGAAATATCAGGAGCAGAACAATTCCGATGGCAGCCCACTTCATCCCCTTCCTGAGGATATCGGCCATCGCAGGCCCCGGGAGTCCCATCACGTTGCCGAGGAATTCCACCTGCTGACCAAGGAACCCCGAGGGGGAATAGCCGGTATAGCCCGGGGTGGGATCCAGAATGGCCCATGCCCAGCCCATTCCCAGCGCATACGGTATGCCGCTGAGGGCCAGTACAGCGAAACTGGTCACGGCCGTTGCCGCCAAGAACAGCAATTTCCGCGGCCATGAAGCGGACGCGCCGGCCCACATGAGTCCGATGAACGGCAGCAGTAGCACGGTGATCGGCTTGATGCCGATGGATGCGGTCACGAGCAGAACCGCGGCAATGTGGCGACGGGTAGCGGCAAAGTATGTTCCGGCGACGGCAAGACCCACCATCAGAGCGTCATTGTGGGCGCTGGCAATAAAACTGATTAAAAAGAGAGGATTAGCCACGGCTATCCACAGGGCCCGCGCTCCGTTGATGCTGTGCAGTTCAGCAAGCTTGGGCAGGTAGACGGCGCACAGCAGAACACCCGCGGCAGCCAGAAGACGAAAGAGCAGAACGGAGATATCCGGTTGCGCATCGGTAACACCCACAACCGCGCGCGCCAGCCACAGGAAATACGGTCCATACGGCGTCCGGGCTTCCGCCCACGCCGGATCGGCCCCCAGCGAAAACCAGTTGCTGAGCGTGGAGATGCCTACGCTGTACGGGTTCTGGTCCTCCATCATCAAGCGCCCCTGCCCCGTATACGCATACACATCCCGGGAAAAGACCGGCACAGCGAACAACAGCGGCAAGGACCAGGCTGAGACGGCAACCACCACCGACCGCAGCGACCCAGGACCCCAACCCCCCAGTCGCTGACCCAACCTCAGCCATGAGCGCATCAGAAGCATGGCCCCAACCGTCAGCAGGACGGTCGATACCGTGACCCCCCAGCCTTCCGTACGCAGGGCAATCATGATCGGCTGACGAATCATGGGCGAACCGTTGGCGATCCAACCGGTTCCAAGCGATCCGAGGAACATCATCAGAGCGCCGCAAAGTCCCTGCCAGATGGCAAGGTACGCCTTCCCATCCGGGACCTTGCTGGCTGAGTGCGGGGACGGGAGCGGGTCCTCGAAAACGCCGTAGCGGCTCACGTTTCCGGGAGGGTTCACCGGAGTCCCAGGCTGCGGACCGCATCGCTTCATGATCGGTCGGTCCCTACTTACGATAAGGCTGGTTGACGGGGAATCGACGCCGCTCCAGGCACGGGCATTCTAACAAGTTGTACCCTATGACGATCAGACTGTGACCCTGTCGCGGCCAATGATCACGAAGAAGAACGAGTGGGCTTCCTGATCTCATCCCGTGGCCGCTCTGGAACCACTTCGTCGAATCCTGCAGTTCCTGCCCCACACCCACAGCTTCCTCAACCTACCCTCACGTCAGGGTAAACTATAGAGGTCAGGATGCGCCGAAGCCAAAGCTGTCAGCGCGCGTCGTGCTCAGGAGGCAAGATGCACAGGACTTCTTTTGTATTACCACCGGGAGAGAACCCCCATGGAAAACCAGGAAGGCACCCCCCGCCGCCTCGCCGCCGCTTGTATCCGAGAGGCAAATTAGGGAATCCGATCGACTCGCCGGCGGCTGCAGGACGTCTCAAATTTACCCGACGACAGACCAACGAGGTGAGCGGATGGCCGATCTGAGTTGTCCAAATTGTGGCGAGGAGGCCAACCTGCAGGGCATCCGTGGAGAGGCAGGTATCCGTATCACCTGTGGAACCTGCGGCCATTCGTGGGACCGCGACGCCCGGCCCCGCTGCGCGACCTGCGGCGGGCACGACCTTGTCACCCGCCCCCAAACCCTGACCGCTTTTTCCCGTGGAACACAGCTGTCGGTCCTGGGCTGGAGGGAACTACCCCTTTGCGCGACCTGCGACCGTGAGGAACTCATGCGAAGCACCGACGGCGCCGCGCCACTCGCAGCCGACTACGTGCCAGCCGCAATGGAGCGGCGCAGCAGCGAATCGGACTGACTGCCCGCGGCAAGCACACCAAAGACCTGGCCCGACACATACTGCATCATCCGCCATCCCAACGAGGTCCTCCATAACTTCACCCTCTTTACGCCGCACGTGCCCTGCAAGGGGTATGAGGCCACCTGCACACGCGCAGTGGGAGGGCTGGGCACCCCCTGGATGATGTGAGCGAGAGCCTCGACGTCCAGATCAGGCAGTCGTAACCTCTTGTCCAGTTCACCTGGCGGGCAGTGGACGAAGATGGCTTTCCCACCGGCGCCGGCGTAGAGGGAATGGCGCCTGAAGCAAGCCTGCAATACAGCGGTCGGACACCGTCTCATCAAGGAAGTGTCCGCCCCTGGCCGCTCATGGTTAAATAGGCATCACCGACTGCAGTGCGTTGACCGATGAGGGTGGAGACGCGGCTTGAGTCGGCGAGGCTGAGCCGGCGGGCCCTGTCCCGGTGGGACTTTGCGGAGTTGACCGCATTCCAGGCTGCTCCCTGTCCTGCCAGCTGGAGGAGTTCGCGGTGGAAATTCCCATCGAGCCGGAAGAACGGCAACAAGGGGGCGAAGGGCGTGGGATGCGACAAAGATGAGTTTCTGAACCCAAGCATCAATCTGCCCGCGGGTCCCTAATCGTGTGGGTCGAGCCGGTATGACCAAAGGGCGACGCACGGATGCCGATCAGGTGATCCTGATCCGCATCCGTGCTTTGGTGTAGAGTGCGTTCTCTCGGTGAATGCTACGGCGCGAGTGCTGATGTGAACGTTCTCCGGCTTTGGATCGTGCGCCTCCACTCCACGAGTTGGGTCCGGCTTAGGGCCGGTTGGTCTACTTCCCTCCCGACCCTGGCCCTATCCGCCTTAACGCAGGGTTTTTTCCTTGGTCTCCGGTGCCCAGAGGATGGAGAGGATAAGTCCGAGTAGGGGGAAGGCCGATACCAGGAGCAGTGTGGCCGAGGTGCCCAGTTCTGCCAGGAGGAGCGGGAACAGGTATGTGGCACCGGCCGCGGAGATGCGGGAGAACGCTGCTGAGAAGCCCACGCCGGTTCCGCGGACACGAGTGTCGAAAATTTCGCTGGGGTAAACGTACTGGATGTTGTTCGCTCCCGGGGCCATAAACAGGTAGAACGCGAAGAGTCCTACGGTCAGCCATAGTGGAGCGTTGCCGAACAGCCCGAGGGACAGCAGGGTCAGGAACATCAGGGCGAAGGTCCAGTTCACGAAGCCGCGCCGGGTCAGCTTGTGCAGCAGGTACAACCCGAAGACGGCACCGGCGAGTTGGACCACGTTGAGCCAGATTTCGACGGTGACGGCGTCAGTGATGCCCAGCCCGTTGAACACCGGGGTGAGGAAGGTGAAGATCGCGAAGAATGGGCCAACCTGGCAGAACCAGAACAGTCCGGAGTACAGGTGGGGGCGCCAGGTCTGCCGGGTGAACAGGTCCGAGAGCTTCGCGTTCTTCTGGTCCAGCTTGACCTGGGGAACAACGTATCCCTCACCGTAATGCTTGAGCACCACAGCTTCCGCCTCGTCGTCACGGCCACGGGCCTTGAGCCACATTGGGGACTCAGGCAAGCGGGAGCGCAGCACGAACACGATGAAGGCGGGGACGGCGCTGGTCGCCAACAGTAGGCGCCAGTTGTCCCCCGACCAGAGCAGCCCAACCATGAAGGCGGCGACGAAACCGATCATCCAAAAGACGGCGAAGTTGCCCAGCAGCACGCCGCGGCCCTTCTTGCGGGAAAACTCAGCCAGCACTGCGGTGCCGACGGCATACTCCACGCCGATGGCGAGGCCGAGCGCCAGGCGCAGGGCGACTAGATCCCAGACGCCGACCGTGAACAGTTGGAGCAGGGACAGCACCACGAAAGCGATCAGGTTCCAGGTGAACACCGGGCGGCGCCCGTACCGGTCGGCAAGGGAGCCGAAAATCAGCCCACCAATGAAGACGCCGATCAATGCGCTGGAGGCGATCAGCCCCTGGCTCAAGGCGCCGAGGGCAAGTTCGTTCTTTGCCAGGGAGATGCCGGAACCGATGATGCCGAGGACGTAACCGTCGACTGCCGCGCCTCCCAACACGCAGGCCGTGGCCAGCGCATGGATCGGCTTGAAGGGAGCATCGTCGAGCGGGACTGGCGAGCCCGCACCGGCTGGCGCGACGGGCGAAAGGGGCTGTTGGTGGGACATAAAGCGTCTCCTGGGACGTTCGGGTGCGACTTTGCACACTGACATATCGGTAATGCAACGACTAATATATCTACCACCCAACGCCCATCACAATCGGCCTTGCTAAAGTCGAAACAGTCCCTCTAATCTCCTGACGACAACCTCACGCACGCCCTTCGAATCCACCGCCAAATTCGAGATCAGCGTTCGCCACTGGGAAAGAAGAAGCGGACCGGCCAACATTTCCCAGCGCGCGTCAGCGTCGAACCAGGGCGACAACTCCCGTAACCAAAGCTGAAGCGTAACCTTGACCGCTCGCTTTGACGTCCACTACAGTAGTTTCTCGTCGGTTATACGAATAACTGATTCGTATAACTTCTGTACAAGGAGGTGTGGCATGGCCAAAGGGCGACCAAAGTCAGGTCCCACCATGCATGACGTTGCAGCTGCAGCCGGAGTTTCGCAGGCAACAGTGTCGTTGGTGTTGAACTCGGCGAACGGAGCCCGATTTTCGGAAGAAACGCGGCAGCGGGTACAGGACGCGGTCGCGCAACTCGGGTACCGGACCAACGCCCACGCGAAGGTCCTGCGCGAAGGTGTCGCGGGAATGATTGCCTTCGTTGGCGACTCCGTGGCCGCGTCCCCGTTCGCGGGAAGGATTATCGAAGGTGCACAGGAGCGGGCCTGGGAGGCCGGGCTGCTGCTCCTTACCGTCAATACCGGCGGCGATAAGACACTGGAAGCTGCTTCCCTGGAAGCGATGCTTTCCTACAAGGTAGCTGGCGTCGTGTATGCGGCGATGTACCACCATTACCTCGAAGTTCCGCATGCCCTGTCTGAAGTGCCGTCTGTGGTCCTCAATTCGCAGGACCGGAGTCAACGCTTGAGCAGCGTGGCTCCCGATGAAGTGCTGGGAGGTCTGACGGCGACGAAGCACCTCATAGATGCCGGACATGAACGCATCGCCACCATCACCGTCGACCACCTGGAAACCCGCCTGCCGGCGGCCCTCGGCCGTCTGGAGGGGTACACCCAAGCCATGGCTCATGCCGGGTTTGAAGTCCGCCCGGAGTTCCTCAGGTACGGCCACGGCAGCGAGAACGATGGCTTCGAGCACGCGATGGCCCTCATGACGCTCAAGGAACCGCCCACCGCAATATTTTGCGGCAATGACCGGATGGCCTGGGGAGCGTATCTGGCAGCGGCCGAACTGGGACTGAGCATTCCCAGGGACGTGTCCATCGTCGGTTTCGACAACCAGGAAACCCTTGCCCCCCACCTCCGGCCGGCCCTGACCACATTGGAGCTGCCCTTCAAGGCCATGGGCAGGCGCGCGGTCGAAATCATCCTCGAGGGCACAGGTCGTGCTCCAGACTCAGAATTCATGAAATGTCCCCTCATCGAACGCCAGTCGGTGACCCAACCTAAGGAGAACTCATGAGCCGAACGCTACCGGCTCCTGCTAGGAGCTCAGCGACGAGCCGCCTGTCACCGACGTCGAAGCCGCGTCACAAATTTTCTTCACGCTTCACGCGTATCGCCTGGGCGTGGCAGTTATACGTATTACTGGCTCCAGCCATCGCGTACATCCTGGTCTTCAAGTACTGGCCGATGTACGGGGTGCAGATCGCTTTCCGCAACTACAATCCTGTGGACGGTTTCACCGGAAGCCCGTGGGTGGGCCTCCAGCACTTCATCAGGTTCGTCAACTCCTACCAATTCGGCCAGGTTTTGGGCAACACGCTCTGGATCGCCGTGCTCGGCTTGCTGGTCGCCTTCCCCATCCCGATCATCCTGGCCCTGCTGGTCAACCAGCTGCAGAGCGAGCGGTTCAAAAAGTTCACCCAGACGGTGCTGTACTCCCCGGCCTTCATCTCCACCGTTGTCGTGGTGGGCATCATGTTCGTGCTCCTCTCCCCCAGGTCCGGGCTGGTGAACAACGCCATCCAGCTCGCCGGCGGAGAGCCGGTGTTCTTTATGGGCTCCGCGGAGTGGTTCCGGCCCATCTATGTCATCTCCGATGTCTGGCAGAACGCCGGGTTCGCCATGATCGTCTACCTGGCGGCACTGGCAGGGATTGATCCTGCGCTGCATGATGCCGCCAAGGTGGACGGCGCCTCGAAACTCCAGCGCATCCGCCACATCGACCTGCCCGGCATCATGCCGGTCATCACGGTCCTGTTCATCCTGGCCATCGGAAACCTGCTGAACGTGGGGTTCGAAAAAGCCCTGCTGATGCAGACCAACCTGAACCTTCCGACGTCGGAAATCATCCAGACCTACGTCTACCACGCCGGACTGCAGCAGGCGCAGTTCAGCTACTCCGCCGCCATCGGCCTGTTCAATTCCATCCTCAACCTTGCCCTGCTGCTGACCTTTAACTGGGTAGCGCGCCGGGCCAACCAAGCAACCCTGTGGTGATGCCCCCATGTCCCTGAAAACCGATCCCGCGGCCATATCGGCCCCCGCCCGGACCCAGTCACCACAAAAGCGCAGATACTCCTTCCGTGACCGGTGGGCGGACTCGGCCTTCAACATCACCGCCATCACCGTGCTGGTCCTGTCCATCGCGGCCGTCATCTACCCGCTGTACTTCATTGTCATCGCCTCGGTCAGCGACCCCAACGCGGTCTATGAGGGCAAGGTTTGGCTTTTCCCCTCCGGCGTGACGCTGGAGGGATACCAGCGGATCTTCGCCGACAGCAGGATCTGGAACGGCCTTGGCAATACGGTCGTCTACACGGTCCTCGGATCGGCGATCAGCGTCACGACCATCCTGTTTGGCGCCTACGCCCTCTCACGTAAAGACATGCCTGGGCGGAAATTCCTGATGCTCCTGTTCGTGATCACCATGTTCTTCGACGGCGGCCTGATCACCAAGTACCTGGTCGTCCGCGACCTGGGCATGCTGAACACCGTCTGGGCTGTCGTCCTGCCCGGGGCCGTCGGCGTGTGGAACCTCATCATTGCCCGGTCCTTCTTTGAGCACACCATCCCCAATGAGCTCAGGGAAGCCGCCCAGATGGACGGCGCCAACGACTTCAAGTTCTTCTTCAAGATGGTGCTTCCGCTCTCCAAGCCCCTGATCATGCTGATGATCATGGTGCACGTCGTGGCGCACTGGAACTCTTTCTTCGACGCGCTGATCTTCCTCAATGACGACTCCAAATACCCACTCCAACTTGTCCTGCGGAACATCCTCATCCAATCCGATGTCTCCTCGGCCGGCACAACCGGCGGCGACATCGAATCCTACGCAGCAGCGCAGAGAATCGCCGAACTAACCAAGTACGCGATGATCGTCGTCTCCAGCCTTCCGCTGATGATCGCCCTGCCCTTCATGCAAAAGCACTTCACCAAAGGCACCATGATCGGTGCCGTCAAGAGCTGACCTGCCCGGAACATCCCGCGGCACACCCAAACCGCCCCAACGTACCAATACCCAGAATAGGAATGACCATGGCATTGAGCCGTAAACTCGCCGTTCTCGGCGCCCTGCTGGCAGGAACGATGTCGTTCACCGCCTGCTCAGGAAGCACCCAAGGCAGCACACCGGAAATCAAGGACGCCTCTGCCGACTTCGGGTTCCAGGAGACCGGTTTCCCAATCGTCAATGAAAAACTCACACTGACCTTCTCCGGGAGCAAGTCCGCACTGGCCCCGGACTATAACAGCATGAAACTGGTCCAGCAGTGGGAGAAGGACACCAATATCCACGTCAACTGGGAGAACCTCCCGGACACCGTCTTCCAGGAGAAAAAGAACCTGATCCTGGCCAGCGGTGACCTTCCGGACGCCTTCTTCAACACCGGGCTGACCGACGCCGAAATAGCCACCTACTCCGCCAGCGGCACACTGATCCCGCTCGAGGGCCTCATCGAGAAGAACGCCCCGAACCTGTCCAAGCTGCTCTCGGAACGGCCTGACATCAAGGCCGCCATCACCTCCTCGGACGGGCACATCTACTCCCTGCCCTCCGTTGAGGAACTCGGCCTCGTCCAGTTCCCCAACCAGTTCGCCATCAACACCTCGTGGCTGAAGAAACTCGGCATCCCGATGCCCAAGACCGTGGACGAACTGCACGACGCCCTGCTGGCCTTCAAGACCAAGGACGCCTCCGGAACGGGCAGGACAATCCCGCTCAGCTTCATGCCGGGCTCCTGGTGCGGCGACATCGTAGACCTAATCGCAGCCCTCGGCGGCGTGCCGGACAACATGGACCACCGCATCGTCCAGGATGGCAAGGTCATGTACACCGCCACCCAGGACGGCTACAAGAAAGCCATCCAAACCCTCCACGACTGGTACAAGGAAGGCCTGATCGATCCCGAATCCTTCTCCCAGGACGACAAGGCCTACCTGGCCAAGGGCAAGGCCAGCACAGAAAACCTTGGCTCCTTCGTCTGGTGGGAAATCAAGGAAATGGTCGGCACCGACAGGGTTGATAACTACGGGCTCGTTCCCGTACTAGAAGGTGTAGACGGACAGCGCCGCGCCAGCCAGTCCAACAACCAGGAAATCGCCCGCGGCGCCTTCGCCGTCACCCGCGCAAACAAATACCCCGCAGCCACCATCCGCTGGGCAGACAACCTCTATGACCCCATCCAGTCAGCCCAGGCCAACTGGGGACCCATCGGTGAAACGCTGAAGAAAGACCCCGCCACCGGGCTCCTGGTCCAGATCCCCGCCCCGGAAGGCACCAGCGAAGGCGAACGCCGTCAGAAGGTCGCCCCCGGCGGCCCCAAGGCCAACTCCGCAGAAAACTTCAAGACCGTAGTGGCCCCGGAACCGCGCGCCGCAGAACGGCAGAAGATCGTTGAAGAGAACTACAAGCCCTTCGCCGCGAACGACGGCTACCCCCCGGTGCCCTTGTCCAACGAAGAACTCCAGCAGATCAGCACCATCGAGACCGACGTGACCTCCGTCGTCAAGCAGAAACTGGCCAAATGGATCGTCTCGGGCGGCATCGAGAAGGACTGGGACGGCTACGTGTCCCAGCTGAAGAGCATCGGCCTCGACAAGATGATCGAGACCTACCAGCAGGCATACGACCGCTACCAGAAAAACTCCTGATCCCACCCACCGCACCCGTCCGCCGGGCAGACGCCTCAGCCCTGCCCGGCGGCGCACCAACGTGCGCTCCTGTCCCTAAACCTCGCTGCTCCCCTAGAACCAAGGACCCGACCATGACAGCTGCTCCCGCCGAGACACGCGAAGCATTCCGTCCCGCAATGCACTACTCCGCGAAAGACACCTGGCTCAACGATCCCAACGGCCTGATCTTCCACGACGGAACGTACCACCTCTACTACCAGAACAACCCCTTCGGCACCGATCACGCCAACCTGTCCTGGGGCCACGCCACCTCCACAGACCTGGTCAGGTGGACCGAACAGCCCGTCGCAATCACCTGCGACGACCACGAGGACATCTTCTCCGGCAGCATGGTTTACGACGAGCTCAACACAAGCGGCTTCGGAACCGAGGAGACCTCACCGCTGGTGGCGATCTACACCAGCGCCTACAAGGAAGCCTCCGCCCACTCCGGAATCCAGGCGCAGTCCCTGGCGTGGAGCACTGACGGCGGCTACACCTGGACCAAATACGCCGGAAACCCTGTATTGAACCGGAATTCGGCGGACTTCCGCGACCCGAAGGTCTTCCGCTACGGCGCGCCCGCCGGCAGCTACTGGGTCATGGTTGCCGCCGAAGCACTGGACTACAGCATTGTGCTGTACCGCTCCGATGACCTCAAAACATGGGAGTATCTGAGCACCTTCTGCCCGGCCAACGCCACCGGAGGGATCTGGGAATGCCCTGACCTGTTTCCCCTCCCCGTGGACGGCGATACCAGCAGGGTCAAATGGGTCCTGACCGTGAACCTTAATCCGGGCGGGCCCAACAGCGGTTCGGCCGGCCAGTACTTCGTCGGCGAGTTCGACGGCGTGACGTTCAGTTCAGAGTCCACCGTTACCCAGGGCCTGCAGGAACCGGCACGGATGGAGGAGTACGGCTGGCTGGACTGGGGGCGGGATTACTACGCCGCCGTTTCCTTCAGCAATGTCCCGGACGGGCGCCGGCTCATGATTGCGTGGATGAACAACTGGCAGTACGTCCACGAAGTTCCGAGCTCCCCCTGGCGGAGTCCCATGTCGCTGGTCCGTGAAGTAACGCTCGCCACTGAAGCCGGCACCCCCCGCCTGGTCCAGCACCCGGCAACTGAGGTTGCCTGCCTGAATACCAAGTCCCTCTTCACGGTCCGGGACCGGCACCTGCCCGAAGGCAGCCACCGTATTGATGAAGCGAAGGGTGGCGTCCAGCGCATCGACATCTCCTTCACCCCCGGATCGGCAGAAGAATTCGGACTCACGGTCCGCGGCAACGGAACTCACGGGACCCGCATCGGCATCCGGCCCGGCGATGGCCGGCTGATCGTCGACCGCAGGACCTCAGGCACGACGGATTTCCACCAGGACTTTCCATCGCTGGACTGGGCGCCCATCCGGCCCGTCGAGGGCGCCTATGGTCTCACCGTTTACGTCGACCACTGCTCCGTGGAGGTCTTCGCTCAGGACGGCCGGGTCACCATGACCGAACTCATCTTCCCGGACGAGGAGAGCCGGGACTTCTCCCTCTACGCCGAAGGAGGCACCGCCACCGTGAACAGCCTTGACGTAGCTCTCTGGGGCTAAGGCCATTCACTAGCCAGCAGTTCGGACACCGGCCTCCTGCCGGTGTCCGAACTGAAGTGCACGAAGAAAAATAACGGCTTTTCCGGCTCCTACTACCGGCAAGCCACACCTCGAATGGAACTGCCCGCCGGGACAACACCGTTCCAAAATGACAACGTTGTCACCCGGGGAGCACGCGCAACGAAGGGCGAGACCTGGATATGAAGAGAACAACCAACCGCAGGACCCACACCGTTTCTGCACTGACACTCACGGGAGTGGCACTGGCCGCCGCACTGGCAGGCGCACTGCCTGCAGCCGCCGCACCGGCCCTGGGCGATGAGCGCTACCGGCCGGCCATCCACTTCACGCCTGAGAAAAACTGGATGAACGATCCCAACGGGATGGTTTTCCACAAGGGTCTCTACCATTTGTATTACCAACACAACCCTGCCGGTAATAGCTGGGGGAACCTGTCCTGGGGGCACGCCGTCTCCAAGGATCTGGTTCATTGGGAAGAACAACCTCTGGCCATCTCCACGGATGCGCAGCAGGACATCTTCTCCGGCAGCGTCGTCGTGGACAAGGACAACACGTCCGGTTTCGGCACCAAGGACAACCCTCCGCTGATTGCCATCTACACCAGCGCCTACAAGGACGGCACCCCGCACCGGGGCCTGCAGGCGCAGTCCCTGGCGTACAGCCTGGACGACGGCCAAACCTGGACCAAATACGACCAGAACCCTGTCCTGAACCGAAACTCCGCCAACTTCCGGGACCCCAAAGTCTTCTGGTACGACAACCCGGCCGGCGGCGGCTACTGGGTCATGACCGCCGTGGAAGCCACCGATCACAAGGTTGTCCTCTACAAGTCCGAAAACCTCAAGGACTGGACCGCGCTGAGCGAGTTCGGACCCGCGAACGCCACCGGCGGCCAGTGGGAATGCCCTGACCTGTTTCCGCTGGCCGTGGACGGCGACCCGAACAACGTCAAATGGGTCATGGTCGTCAGCATCAACCCGGGAGGCGTAGCCGGAGGTTCCGCCGGACAGTACTTCGTCGGCGACTTCGACGGCACTACCTTCACCTCCGAAACCACCAAACCGGTCGCGACGCTTCCGTCCGGCACCGTCCTGGCCGGCTTCAATGACGGAACTTACAGCGGCTGGACAGTCAACAACGAGCCGGGCAACGCTAAGACCGGGCCTTTTAGCACCGCGCCCGCCGCGGGGACCCTTCCCGGCCAGCAGGCAGTTTCCGGCTTCACCGGAGCCGGGCTCGTCAATTCATTCAATGACGGTGACTGGCCCGTCGGAACCATGAAATCCCCCTCCTTCACCGTTTCCCAGGACTACCTCAATTTCCTCATCGGCGGCGGAAACCACCCCCGGACCTCGGACAAGCTCGACAACACACCGCCCGCGGGTGATCTGCTTTTCGACGGTTTCGAAGTGCCGGCCGGAACGACGCTGGCGAACCATGGCTGGACAGGCACGGGGGACCTCGCACCCCAGTACCAGCCGTTCGCCGGAGGAGGAAACCAGGCGATCGGCACCCACCTGATCAACACCTTCGAAACGAACGGCAGCGGGGACGACCGACAAGGAACCCTCACCTCGCCGCAATTCACCATCACCAAGAAGCACCTCAGCATGCTGGTCGGCGGCGGCAGCCGCACCAGCGACCCAACCCAGGTCCTGGCTGTTCAACTGCTCATAGACGGCAAAGTGGTCCGCTCGACCGCCGGTGACAACGCCGGCGCGCTGAACTGGAAGTCCTGGGACGTGGCAGAGTTCCAAGGCCGGCAGGCCCAGGTGCGGATCGTGGACCAGGCAACCGGCGGATGGGGCGCCATCACTTTTGACCACCTCATCCAAACCGACGGCCCGGCCACGCCCCGCTCCGACGAAACTACGGTGAACCTGGAGGTCGGCGGCAAAGTCGTCCGCACAGCCACCGGCTCCAACAGTGAGGCACTGGATCTGGCTTCGTGGGACGTGAAAGAGTTCGCCGGACAGCAGGCGCAGATCAGCATTATCGACAACAACCGGGGAGGCTGGGGCCACATCCTCGCGGACGAATTCATGCTCTCCTCCCAGCCGGCAGTATCGGCGCTGGAGACCTACGACTGGCTGGACTACGGCCGGGACTACTACGCAGCAGTTTCATTCGCCAACATGCCCGAGGACAAACGGGTCATGCTGGGCTGGATGAGCAACTGGGACTACGCCGGCGACATTCCCACAAGTCCCTGGCGCAGTGCCATGTCACTCCCCCGCGAGGTGAAACTGACCCGGACACCGGAAGGTCCGCGCCTCACCCAGAACGCGGTCCAGCAAGTGGACCGCCTCGCGCAAAAGCCGAGCTACATCGACAAAAAGGGTGCTCTGATCACGGAAGGAACGACGCCGCTGCCCGCGGCAACCGCCGGCCAAGTTCAGCAGGTGGACATCACTTTCGCTCCGGGCACGTCGAAAAAATCAGGCATCACAGTCTTGGGTGATGGCGCATCTGCCACGGTCATCGGGTACGACACCGCCTCCGGGAAGATGTTTGTTGACCGCAGAAACTCCGGCAACACCGCGTTCCACACTGCGTTCGCTTCCGTCGAGGACGCACCCGTCACTCTCGACAAGAACGGCAACATCACCATGCGGATCTACCTCGACCGTTCATCAGTTGAGGTGTTCGCCCAGAACGGCCTGCGCACCATAACAGACCAGGTCTTCTCCAACGACGGCGCCAACAAGATGGCGCTGTTCGCCGAGGGCGGGACGGCCCAGCTCAAGTCACTGACCGTCACACCCCTGAAGCAGTCAATGTTCCTCCCCGAAAAGAAGTGATCCCACTGCGGTGCCCGGCGCTGCCCCCTGTGCAGGGCCGGGCGCCGCGGGGACACCCAACACAACATATCGGAGCGGGTGCCCCCCAAATCCCCGTAGCTCACGGGAGCACCTCCAAATCCACAACCCCTCATGATGCATTTCAACACTTATTCAGACGATCCCGCGCGCTTACGGGCCCGGAAACTGCCCGTAGAGCGTTCCCGAATGCACCAAGACGCGTCGGTGCCGGCCGCACTGATGCCCCCTCCGGGATAGGGATAGCCAACCGCGCTACGTCGCCCTAGTCCGGACCTCAAATGCCTTTACCGAAATTCACTCGTCGAATCACGGAACCGATCGGGGTGACCGGACACTATGGGGTATGGGCGAAGAATCGGGTGTCTCGGACGAGGTGTTGTGGTCCCAGGTTGTCAACGGTGACGGTGATGCCTTCGGCGTGCTTTTCGATCGCCATCATGAGCGGGTGTGGCGTCATGCTCTGAAAGTGCTGAGCGTGCCTCACGCGGCTGAGGACGTCACCGCCGTGGTTTTCTATGAGGCGTGGCGCCGACGGGCCGATGTCCGAGTCGTGAATGACTCGATACTGCCCTGGCTGTTGGTCACGGCCAACAACACCCTCCGTAACCACGTCCGCCAGCAACGCCGCTACAGACACTTCCTCAACCAGCTCCCGCCGCCACAGGATGCGGCCGACATTGCCGACGGCATTGTCGAAGCCGACGAATCCAGGATCAAGTCCTCTGCCCTCCGGGAAGCTTTCGCGAAACTAAGACCACCAGAGCGCGACGTGCTGACCTTGTGTGTCATCGGGGGCTTGGGTGCCAAAGAGGCAGGTGCCGTCCTTGGCATTGCGGACGGAACGGTGAAGTCCCGCCTGAACAGGGCGAAATCCCGGCTCGGGGCCTTGTACAGCCAAGTAGTGCATGAACAAGAGCCTGACGCTGAGATAATTCTTGGACGGAGAACATCATGAACACCTCCCAGTTCCAGGCCGACAGGCGTGAAGCGCTGCGCAGGCAGCTCGTCGAGCTGCCCACCCTCGCCGGCGCCGAGGACCCCATCCGGTACAGGCCCGGGAAAGCAAGACAGCACGACAGTTCTCTCAACTGCCAGATGGAGAAGTCCCTGGTCCCACTCAAGCCCGCCGCGCCGGCCCGCCCCCACCCAACCCGGCGGGTCCTGCTCACAGCGGCGGCAGCAACAGTCGGAGCGCTGATTGTAGGGCAAATCAGCATTACGGCACAAAGTGCCCACGCAGCAGGCGTCCTGCGGGCAGTGGCGGATCAGGCGATGACCTTCGCCGATCCCGTGCCGAAGCCAGGCGAATACCTGCTGGTCCGCACGCACGCCAACTGGAGTGCTTCCGGGGTGGATGAAGCCGGAAATATGACACACCGCATGAACGTGCAGACCATCGACGTTTTCGTTCCGGGCAACCCAGACGATGACTGGGTGCTCAGGCGCGACTGGGGCGACGCCGCCCCGGTGCCCAAGGGAATAGAGGTCATCCGCGCCAAGGACGGATATTTTTACGGGGGACCGTGGACTCTGATGACTGAGAAGGAGCTGGACGCTCTGCCGCGTGACGGTCAGGCGTTGTACGACCACTTCAACTCCCAGTACCAGGGAGGCTCAGCCTCACGGGACGAGAACAACTTCGTGCGTATCACCGACATCCTGAGGATGGGACTCATTCCTGCCGACCTCCGAGCAGGCCTGTACAAGGCACTGGCCCTGATCCCCGGGGTCACTGCCAGCCAACAGGCCAACTTTGACGGCAAGGTCGGGATAGCCATTGGGCGGACAGAACCCCTGCGCGCCGGACAAAGGGCAGAAATGATCATCGACCCCGATACCGGGCTGGTCATCGGCGAACGAACCATCATGACTTACGCAGCCTTCGGCTTCGGATCGAATGAAGTCGTCGGCCACACCGCCATCGACTACCGAATCGTAAACTCAGCACCAGAATGAATCATCGAGGTTCGAAACCCGCCACGCGCGCCTCGCTCACCATCTCAGTCATCTACGGGCGCTCAACGGCCGCAGACCGTCCGGTTAAGGTTCCCCTTGCGGGCTGTACAAGCGCCAAATAGCGCCGTGAAAAAGCCGCCATTTATCGCCGAAAGTCACAGTACATACCTCCTCCAGCCGGGTGCAAAGGTGAAGGGGCCGGTTAGACAATCCAGTCGGTGGTCACCGGGAACACGGGACCTGATCGTTGATCAGGCCGAGGGCAGGACTGCGCAGGAAATCCATTCAATTTTACAGCTTTGTTGACAATCTACGATCCGACGCGTTGCATTGCTTCTTGGACGTTGAGCTAAACATGTCGAAGGGGACACTATGAAGACCAGAAGCAAGATCCAGACTGTGGCCGTGGGACTGTCCCTCCTGTTGGGGCTTACCGGCTGCGGCGGTACTGCGGCGGGGGGCCAAACGACGGAAATCCCGAAGACGCAGAACACGTCCGACATTTCCGACGGCGTTCAGCCTGACCAGGCTGCAGTGGCGCTATTGCCACAGTCGTTTAAGGACAAGGGCGAACTGATAGTTGCCATTGACCCGCGCAGCCCGCCGACGACGTTCCTTGCTGAGGACAACACCACGCCTATCGGCATGAACCCTGACGTCGCCCGCTTAGTTGCCAAGAAGCTACGGCTAAAGCTGAAGTTTGAGCACACCGCATTCGACACCATCATTCCCGGCATTGACGGGGGCCGTTACGACTTCACCGCCTCGACCATGTCCGCTACACCGGAGCGGCTCAAGGTTCTGGACATGATCGACTACTTGAAGGGCGGCTCAGCCGTGGCAGTAGTGGCCGGCAACCCGCTGAAGCTGACGAATGACTCGCTCTGCGGCAAGAACATTGCCGTGACTAAGGGCTCCACCCAGCAGTTGAAGCACCTGCCGAACGTTTCGGAGTGGACCTGCACCTCCCAGGGCAAGCCGGCCATCAACGGCGTCACCCTTCCTAACGCCCAGGAGGCCCTGACCCAACTGTCCTCCAAACGGATTGACGGCGTTTTCTATGACGCCGGCGCACTGGCCTGGGCAGAGGACCAGCAGCCCAACGCCTTCACTGTACTGAAGCCAAGGATGGACACCCGCACGAACACCAACGTGGCCATTGCTCTGAAAAAGGGATCACCGTTGACCCCGGCTCTGCAGAAGGCCATCCAGTCGGTCCTTGACAGCCCGGAATACAAGAAGTCCCTCGCTTACTGGGGCCTGGAAGAATCAGCCATCACCGAGGCCGGGATGCGCAAGTAGGAGTCCATGCTGCAGGCAAGGGGGCTGCCCCGGGTCTGGTTGACTCCTGGATCAACCAGACCGGGGCAGCCCCATCATCACACTGCTTGTCGTCGTGGTCTTTGTGATTCTCTATTTCAACGGTCTTTTAGGAAATACGGCGTTCCCCTAATCTGCACATTAGGTGCACTCCCGGTCTGTGCCCGTCCAGGGTTAGCGTGAATTTCCGCACCGATCTTCCTCGGACCCCGGGTCAGCGTCCGCGGCTGGTCAACCAGGTGGGAATGGGAGCTTCCTGCCTCACGGAAGCGACGAGCCGAGACTATTTCCCCGTATTGGAGCAAGAGCATCGGCGTCGCAGGCGGCTTCCACCAGCCTATGTAATAGCAAGATAACGGGCGCCAAGCTCGCGCCAAGCTCGCACCAAGCTCGTGCCGGGGGAGGTGGGCGCCGGCCCTGTCATCATGGCCGGCGTCCACCTGCAGCGGACTGGGCCGGCGTCGTGGTTCGGCCGCCAGTTGGCGTCAGCGTGCCGCGGTAGCAGGCTGCTCCTGGAAGGCCGGCACGACGTGCTCGATGAAGAGTTCGAGTGCGCGTTTCTTCTCCTCATGGGTCAGGCTGTTGTCGGACCAGAGGCTGAACTCGTCGACGCCCAGTGCCTCGTAGTGACGGAGCCGCTCGATCACCTCGTCGGGCGTCCCGATCATCGCTGTCTGGTGGAGGGATTCCGGCGTGAATTCCGGGCGGTCGGCGAACTTCTCTTCAGGGCTGGGCTCGAGGAAACCGTTCTTGGGGGCGGTCTTGTTTCCGAACCAGGCATCGAACGTCCTGTAGAACTTGTTGATGCCTTCGGCCGGGCGCCGCCATCCCTCGGGCTCGTCTGCGGAGTGGACATGCGTGTGGCGGAGCACCATGAGGTCCGGACGGGGAACGCCGGGGTTGTTCTCCACGGCGGTGTCGAACTTGCGCGCCAGGTCTTCGACCTCCTCGTCGCCCTTCATGAGCGGCGTCACCATCACGTTGCAGCCGTTGGCGACGGCGAACTCGTGTGAGGAGATGTCCCGGGCGGCGATCCACATGGGCGGGGTCGGTTTCTGCAGCGGCTTCGGGACGCTGGTGGAGGTGGGGAATTGCCAGACCTCGCCGTCGTGGGCGTAGTCGCCTTCCCAGAGCTTGCGCACGGCCGGGACGAGCTCCCGCAGGTGTTTGCCGCCGTCGACTGCGGACATGCCGCCCATGAGGCGGTCGAACTCGAACTGGTAGGCACCGCGTGCCAGTCCCACTTCCATTCGGCCATTGCTGATGACATCCAGGAGCGCGGTCTCGCCGGCTACGCGAAGCGGGTTCCAGAACGGCGCAATGATGGTGCCGGCACCCAGGCGGATGCGCGATGTGCGCGCCGCCAGATATGCGAGCTGCGGCATGGGGCTGGGAGAGATGGTGTACTCCATGGAGTGGTGTTCACCGATCCAGACGGTGCTGAAGCCTCCGGCTTCCGCGATGAGGGCGAGCTCCGTCAGGTTCTCGAAGCATTCACGGTGCGAGACGGACTCGTCCCAGCGCTCCATGTGGACGAAGAGGGAAAAGCGCATTAGTGACTCCTTTATTCTGCGGCGGTCTTCGCCGAGGCCTCGTTGATGAGTGCAGCCTCCTTGGCTGCTGCGTTGCGTTCGGCGATGGTCTGGTTGCCGCGGGACCAGTGTTCGTGTTCGATTTCGCGGACGATGACGGTGGTGTTGTCGGGCACGGCGCCCACAGCGCTCTCTGCAGCGCGGTGAAGCTCGGCGACGAGCGAGCGGAGTTGCTCAGGGGTCCGGCCGCGGGCGATGGAGACTTCAATGAGAGGCATTTGGCGCTCCTTCAGCTGCGGAGGACGAACGGGTCGGATACGGGTCCTTCGTCGGTGTTGATCCAGACGCTCTTGAGCCGTGTGTATTCGTGCATGGATTCGAGCCCGTGCTCGATGCCTACGCCCGAGTTCTTGAACCCTTGCCGCGGCGACATCGGGGACATGGCGCGGTAGGTGTTGACCCACACCGTGCCTGCCTCCAGCCGTCGAGCCATTCTGTGAGCCCGTGCAAGATTCTGGGTCCAGACGCCGGCGGCGAGTCCGTACTCGGTGTCGTTGGCCAGGCCGACGACCTCGTCTTCGGAGTCGAAGGGCATGATCGCGGCGACGGGGCCGAAGATCTCCTCCCTCACCACGCGCATCGAGTTGTCGACGTCGGTCAGGACAGTCGGTGAGAAGAAGTATCCCGGAAGATTGACGTCGGGCCGTCGGCCTCCTGTCCGTACCGTAGCGCCCTCGCTGACGCCGATGTCGACGTAGGAGCTCACCTTGTCCAGCTGGGCCCTGAAGGCGAGGGGGCCGAGCTCGGTTGTGGCCAGAAGCGGGTCACCGATGATGATCGATGCTGCCCGTTCTGCGACCCGCTCAACGAGTTCGTCGTAGACGCTGCGGTGGGCAAAGACCCGGCTTCCCGCAATGCAGGTCTGCCCTGCTGCCGCGAAAATCCCGGCGATGACACCCATCGCGGCATTGGACACGTCGGCGTCACCGAACACGATGTTGGGGCTCTTGCCGCCGAGTTCAAGCGTTGAACCGATGAATCGGGAGGCGGTCTCCGCGGCGATGCGGGCTCCGGTCTGCGTGGATCCTGTGAAGGAGATCTTGGCGAGATCGTGGTGGCTTACCAGGGCGGCTCCGGCCTCTTGGCCGAAGCCGGTGACGACGTTAACCACCCCGTCGGGGAAGCCGGCATGGGAGGCCAGCTCGGCGACGCGGAGGATGGTCCGCGACGTGTACTCGCTGGGCTTGATGACAACGGTGTTGCCGGCAGCCAGCGCAGGGGCGAGTTTGGAGGTGGTCAGCGTCAGTGGCGAGTTCCACGGCGTGATTGCCCCGACGACACCAAGCGGTTCCCGCTGGGTGTAGTTGAGCATCGTCAGCGAATTCGTGGGGATCTGGCTGCCTTGGACCTTGTCGGCGAGCCCGGCGTAGTAATACAGGTACTCGGGCAGGCTGGCGAGCTGGCCGCGCATCTCCCGCAGCAGCTTTCCATTGTCGAGGGTCTCAAGCTCGGCGAGCTCTTCGGCGTGCTCGCCGATGAGGTCACCGAGGCGGCGCAGAAGGTGACCGCGCTTTGTTGCGGTGAGGTCACGCCACAGCGGCGACTGGAACGCGTTCTGTGCTGCTGCCACGGCGCGCCGCACGTCCTCCTCGCTCCCCCGGGCAGCTTCGTAGAGAACTTCGAGTGTTGTGGGGTTGGTGCTGGCGAAGTATTCCCCGCCAGCGGGGGCAGACCAGGTTCCCCCGATGAAGTGGTCGAGTCGAACAGTCATGCGTGTTCTCCTTCGGAATCTTTTATGAACTCGTTGATCGCCCTGGCCAGGACGTCGGCGTCCTGGACGGGCAGCATGTGCCTTGCACCGGACACGATGACAGCCTTTGCGCCCGGGATTGCTGCGGCAAGGCGCCTGGTCATCTCCGGCGTCGACCCCGGATCAAGTTCGCCGGTGATGGCCAGTGTCGGCACCTCGATGTGGCTGAGCTCGTTGCCGATCACACCGTCTCCCAGTGCGAAGACGCGGTAGGCGTGCACAAAGGACTGAACGTCATTCGCCTCAAGGGTCCGCCGGGTCGCGTCCACGACGCTTTGGGGTACAGCCGTCCCTGAGTACCAGCGGTCGATTGATGCCTCAACCGTCGCCGGGAAGTCAGCTTCGGCCGATGCCAGCCGGGCGCTGACCGCCCTGCGCTCGGCATCGGTGCGCTGGCACACCGAGCTCACGCAGGTGAGGGTCTTGACCCGGTCGGGATGGAACCTCGCGATGTACTGTGCAATCAGTGCTCCCAGCGAGAAGCCCACGAGGTGGGCTCGTTCGGGGAGGCGCGGGAGCACATCCGCGGCCAATTCCTGGAGCGTGACCGGTTCGGTCAGAGGCGCCTGCCGTCCGTGCCCGGGCAGGTCTATGGCTATTGACTCACGCCCGAGGGCATCCTGGATGGGTGCCCACATTCTTGCGTCGAGGCCGACCCCGTGTAGGAGGGCAACCGGAGTTTCCTGCCCTGCTGTCATTGTTCTGTGGAGAGGGGCGCCAGGCGCTCCTGGGGCCGGCCCTGGGCGGAAGCCGCGAGAGCAATGAGGATTTCACCGGGGTGGGGAGCATCCGTGATCCTGACCTCGACGGTCTGGTGGTGGGAGCGGATGGTCGCGTCCGTGATGTGCTTCATCGGGATGTCGAAGACCGTGCCGGCCGGCGCGCGCTTCTCGACGGCGGGCAGAAGGGTGGTTGCGGAAGCAGCCTTGCGGTAGTGGTCGCCGAATTTCAGTGTGTGGATGAGTGCCGAGCCGTGCTCGACCTCCCCTTCGATGCCCACGATGGCTGCCTTGCCGTAGGCCTCGACAGGTGCGCCAAGTGCCTCGATGACCTTTGGAGTGAGAAGGGCGCCAAGGTCTGAGGCTGTTGCATCGATGCCCTGGCTGAGGTCTTCGACAAAACCTTGGCCGGCCCAGGGGTTTTCCACGACGGCGACTGCGACGGCGACGCGGGCTCCGGGCGTGACGGGACGGCCACCCTCGGTCAGGATCTCTTCGGACAAAGTAACGATCTTGCGGATATTCACGGCAGGATTCCCTCCAGTATTTCAGCGGTTACGGGGCGGTCAGTTGTTCGGTCGCCGATGCGAGGATGCGGACGCGACCCTGTGGACGCGGCGGCGATCACGACGATTTCATCCGGGTGGGGCGCGTCGCTCAGGCTCAGCGAAAGGGTTTGGTAGTGGCTGCGGGTGGAGGCGGCTTCCTTGTGCCACATGGGCACTGCGATGGAGGTCCCTGGTTCTGCGCGGTCGTCCGAGAAGGAGAGGATCGATGTGCCTTCGAGGAACTCGCGGACGAGATTGCCGAAGAACGGTGTGTGGATCAGCGCCGCAGCGTGCTCAACTTCCCCGTTCAGCCCGACAACGGCCGACTTGCCGAATGCCTCGATTTCTCCGGCCCCGCCCAGCACTGCGGTGAGGCGGTCGGTCAGGACCTTCGCGAGCACCGGAGCGATTCGTTCTGTCTCGGGCGCGAGGTCCGTCGAGACCGGGGAGCCGGCCCAGGGGTTGCGGATAACAGCGGCTGCGGCAGCCCTGGTCACGCTGGTGGGCAGGGAGCCCTGACCGTCGCGCAGGAGTTCTTCCGTCAGGACGGTGATCTTCCGGACGCCGATTCCCCGGGCGAGTTCTTCCATGGCAGCCGTCGGCTGGTCGTCTGTTCCGTCAGCGGAACGGGAGCTCAGGGCTGTCTCAGACACGGTTCAGGTCCTTCCATCGGAGGCCAAGGGCAATCAGGGAGCACACAGTGCACGTCCTTTCGTTTACTCCGCCCGCGAAAGCAGGCGGTTCGCCGGTATAGCGGTAAGCCAGGCTGGTCAACGCCGTTCAGGAGGCGATGAACTCAGTAAATTCTCAGTTTTCGGCGCCCACGTCGGGCGCTTCGATACGGGCGGCGGCAAGACTCGAGGCATTGACGTGGCCGCGCATCGCAAGTTCGGCACCAGTTGGATCCTTTTCCAGAATTGCCTCGAGGACCGACTGATGCTCGCGGATGGAGGCCCGCATCCGGGCGGGACGCTCAACGGTCTCCAGGACGATCCGGTGGTAGGCAAGCTGGTTCATGAGCCGTCCGTAATGTTCGCGGAGCTTTGAGTTGTCGGAACCGTTCACGATGGTCCAGTGGAATTCGTGGACCAGGTCGGCGTACTTGGCGCTGTCACCTCTGCGCTCGGCGCCCTCTGACGCCTCTATATTGCGTTTGAGCCGGTCCAACTCCGGCACGGGGCCGCGTTTGGCGAGCAGGTTGGCTGCCAGGCCCTCGAGGCTTTCCTTTAGCTGGAACAACTCGACGATCTCACGGCGAGTGGGTATCCGGACGAAGGTGCCCACCTTGGGCCGAATTTCAACAAGGCCCTCATTTTCCAGTTGCTTGAGCGCCTCGCGTACTGGCGTCCTGCTCACGTCGAACTCCTCGGCCAGGAACAGCTCAGGGAGCGGTGCGCCTGGAGGGTACTCACCGCTAAGGACGAGTTTGCGCAGCTTATCCAGGAGGCTGACCTGATTAGCGGTCCCGTGTTCTGTTTTCGCCTGAAGAGTCTCTTGCATGCATCAAAACTACGTTGCATACAAGCTGATCGTCAAGAGATGCGGGTTATTCCCCGCAGTTGCAGGATTTTTGCTAGTGGGTGTTGACGTGGATCACACTTAGATTTACGGTTGTGGCATGCAACAGACAATCAACACCACCTTGACGGCAGCCTGGACGGCAGCTTGGGACGAGGGTGACATCAATGCCTTCGACGCAATCGTCACGGCCGACTACCAGCGCGAGAGCGCCGGCACGAAAAAAATCACGGGCCTGAAGGAACTCCAGCAGGAAATCCTCGATGTCCGGGCGGCATTCCCGGACCTCACCACCCGCATCGACAAGGTCATCGCCGACGGCGACGATGTGGCAATCTTCTGGACAACGACCGGCACATTCACGCACCCGCTCGGGGGAGTTCCGCCGACGGGACGTGTCGTGGAGACCCGCGGATCCAACGCTCTCACGCTGCGCGATGGCCGGATTGCCTACGAGCGGGTTACGTGGGACGCCGCGGAACTCCTGGCCGACCTCGGAATTCCGTCCCTCCACTCAGCATTCGAGGACGACACCTCAAATGTCGTGGTGGACGAACTGACCGGCAACCTTCCGCTGGACGTCATGAAGGGCTTCAACCGGCAGTTCATCACTGGAGTGACCGTCGTGACGACCGTCGACGCAGACGGCAAACCGCGGGGCCTTGCCGCCAACTCCTATGCTTCAATTTCCCTGGACCCGCCGCTCGTTCTCGTCTGCGTTCAGAAAACGTCATCCACCTACCCGGCACTGTTCCAATCGGATCACTTCGGGATCAACATCCTCAGCAACGAGCAGCACGACACGGTACGCACGTTCGCCTCAAAGACTCCCGACAAGTTCGCCAACCTTGAATGGCATGCAGGGCCCAACGGCGTGCCAATGATCGATGGCTCGGCAGCCTCACTCGAGGCCGAGATCAAGGAACGCTTCCAGGCGAAGACCCACACGATCTTCGTGGGCCGGGTCCGGCACGCTGAGGTAGCAGACGTTGACCCCATGATCTACAAGGCAGGCCACTTCTTTGACGGCGCGCGCCTCGAAGAACTCTGACCGCACCATCGAGCGGCCGCCCGGACCAGCTGTGCCCCAACAGACTGGTCCGGGCGCCTACCTCCTCCACGCGGAGGCCTCCCCAACTCAAACCTATGCAGCCCCACTGCAACCTGGAGCACTCATGACCCACATCAAAAATGCCGAGGACCTGATGGATGAAACATCCCCCGGCATGGGCGAAAACCGCAAGTCATCAAACTCCCCCGCTGTCACTGAGCAGATAACCGAAACCGCGATGGCCAAAGCCGACCGTCTCCGGCGCAGGCCCGGGACAGTCTTCTGGACATCCGTCGGGCTCATCGCCGCATTCACCGGCTGGGCATCACTGGCCCCCGAGAACCTGAGCGGCGTCATGACCGGGGCAATGAACTGGGTCGCCGAGAGCGTCGGCTGGAGCTACCTGCTCGTAACCCTTGGCTGCATCGGTCTGCTCATCTACATTGGCGTCAGCAGATTCGGAAGTATCCGGCTCGGCGCCGACGACGCGAAGCCAGACTTCAGCACGTGGTCCTGGCTCGCGATGATCCTCTCCGCGGTCATGGGAATCGGCCTGATCAGCTACGGCGTCGCCGAACCGATCTCGCACTTCGCTTCACCGCCGCACGGCCTGGCCGAAGCCGGCACGATGGACGCCGCGGTCCGGGCCATGCAGTTCTCCTACTTCGACTGGGGCCCGCATGCCTGGGCAGTATTCGGGGTTTTCGGCCTCGCCATCGCATACTCCACACACCGCCGCAACAACGCCGGCTTGGTGTCGCCGATGCTGCGTCCGGTCTTCGGCAAGCTCGTGGATGGCTGGTTCGGCAAGATGATCGACGTCTTCGCCATCATCGCCACCCTCTTCGGAACAACGACGTCCCTGGGGCTCGGTGCCTCGCAGATCGGCGAAGGTGTGGATAGGGTATTCGGTATTCCCTCCAGCCTCCTGGGCCAGATCCTGATCATCGCGGTCATCACGGTGATCTTCACGCTCTCCGCGCTCTCCGGCGTGCACCGCGGGATCAAGTACCTCAGCCAAGGCACCATGGTTCTCTCCGCGGGGCTGGCCCTCTACGTGTTGTTCACGGGACCTACCAACTTCATCTCGAACCTGTTCTTCCGCTCCCTCGGCGAATACCTCAGCGGTTTCTTCGCCGTGAGCCTGCTGACGCCCAGCACACCTGAAGACGTCCAGTGGATGCAGTGGTGGACCTACTTCATGATGGCCTGGTGGCTGAGCTGGGGTGCCTTCGTTGGGGTCTTCCTCGCAAAGATCTCCAGGGGCCGCACCGTGCGCCAATTCATCGCAGGCGTCATGATTGTCCCGAGCATCGTCTTCTTCGCCTGGTTCACCATCTTCGGCGGCTCGGCAATCAAGTTCGACATGGAGAACGAAGGCCAGATCGGAGCTGCGGCACTGGAGAACGTCAACTCGGCGTTCTTCGCCACCCTCGCCGAACTCCCACTGTCCGGCATCACCTCCGTGGTAGCAATCTTCCTGGTCGTGATGTACTTCGTCTCCGGCGCTGACGCGAACACGTATGTGCTCAGCATGCTGTCCTCCCGCGGGACACTCAAACCAACCAAACCAGTCCTGACAACGTGGGGGCTGCTCACCGGCCTGTGTGCAGTCGTACTCCTCATCGTCGGAGGCCTGGGCGCACTCCAGCAGGCGGCCATGCTATCGGCACTGCCGTTCACCGTGATCGTCGCCCTCCTCGGTTTTGGCCTGGTGGTCGAGCTGAGGAAGGACCCGCAATTCGAGGGGACGCGCGCACTGACACAACGCGATCTCAACCGCATCCTCAAATCTGAGGCGTAGCACCACTGACAGACAGGTGATGGCGGCGGGAGCACCCTGCCGCCATCACCCGGTTAACTTCCTGCTCCTGCAGGAGTACTGCCTGAAACGCGCCAGACACTGCTGCCACCGCCTCTGCGCACGAAATAGTTTTCTGAAGGAGACCCGCATGACCACCTCCCCCGCACTCTCCCCTGCCATCTCACCCGAGCGTGAAGCCGCACTCCTCGCCTCTGTCCCCACCGGCCTGCTGATCGGCGGGCAGTGGCGGGACGCGTCCGACGGCGGCACGTTCGATGTCCACGACCCCGCCACCGGGGAGGTACTTGCCACCCTCGCCTCCGCCACCAGCGACGACGCCGTCGCCGCCTTGGACGCGGCGGACGCAGCCCAGGCGTCCTGGGCGCGCACCGCACCCCGGGTGCGGGCAGAGATCCTGCGCCGCGCCTTTGACCTGGTCACCGCACGCGCCGAGGACTTCGCCCTGCTGATGACCCTGGAAATGGGCAAACCGCTGGCCGAAGCCCGCGGCGAAGTGACCTACGGGGCAGAGTTCCTGCGCTGGTTCTCCGAAGAAACCGTCCGGGACTACGGCCGCTACCTCACCACGCCCGAGGGCAAAAACAAGATCCTCGTCCAGCACAAACCCGTCGGACCCTGCCTGCTCATCACGCCCTGGAACTTCCCCCTGGCGATGGCCACCCGAAAAGTCGCCCCCGCCATCGCCGCAGGCTGCACCATGGTCCTCAAACCCGCCAAACTCACCCCGCTCACGGCCCAATACTTCGCGCAGACCATGCTGGAAGCCGGGCTCCCGGCCGGTGTGCTCAACGTCGTCGCCTCCTCCAGCGCCGCCGGGATCTCCGGGCCGCTCCTGAAGGACTCCCGGCTGCGGAAGGTCTCCTTCACCGGCTCCACCCCCGTTGGCAAACGCCTCATGGCCGACGCCGCCGGCAACGTCCTGCGCACGTCCATGGAACTCGGCGGCAACGCCCCGTTCATCGTCTTCGAGGACGCCGATCTGGATGCCGCCGTCGAAGGGGCCATGGCCGCCAAGATGCGGAACATGGGCGAAGCCTGCACCGCCGCCAACCGCTTCCTCGTCCACGAAACCGTCGCACAGGAGTTCACGCAGAAGTTCGCCGCCGCCATGGCCGCCTTGAACACCGGGCGAGGCACCGACCCCGCCACCCAAGTAGGTCCCCTGATCGACGCCGGCGCCCGCGACGACGTGCACGCCCTCGTGGCTGCCGCCGTCGACGCAGGAGCGACCGCCCTCACCGGCGGCGCACCCGTGGACGGCACCGGCTACTTCTACCAGCCCACCGTCCTGGCCAACGTCCCCAATAATGCCGCGATCCTCCGGCAGGAAATCTTCGGCCCCGTCGCCCCCGTCACCACCTTCACCACCGAAGAAGACGCCATCCGCCAGGCCAACGCCAGCGAATACGGCCTCGCCTCCTACCTCTACAGCCGCGACTTCAACCGCCTCCTGCGCGTGGCGGAGCAGATCGAATTCGGCATGGTCGGCTTCAACGCCGGCGTCATCTCCAACGCCGCAGCCCCCTTCGGCGGGGTCAAGCAATCCGGCCTTGGCCGCGAAGGCGGCACCGAAGGCATCGCCGAATACACCACCACCCAATACCTCGGCATCGCCGACCCCTACACCGACTGACCTCCCACCTCGTCAAAGCGCCTGCAGAGCACCTTTTGACTTGACCCTGCAGGCGCTTTTCAGTGCCGCCCCGGCAGGGGTCTAGTTATCGGGAGCACAGCGAGGAAGGGTTGGGACAAACTCGGGTGGAGCATGCAGGGGATAAATTTGCAGGACCGGACCTGCTCTTGATTCACCGAGGTCGAACATGGCCATCTGTGTAGCAGGACCCGGACTCGGAAAGTCCGGAGAACGTGGCACGCGAGCCGGGAGTTGGTCCATTTAGGGCACACCCAACCTGACGTCAGGAGCCCGTCCGATAGCTGTCAGGTCCACATCCCCATTTCTGGACGCTTCGTCGGGACGGTCATGGATTTCAATCTGACGGGTTCAGGGACGGGAGACTTCGCGCCCAGCTGAGATCACTCGTACTGGCCCTCACCCGCAACAGCGAACGGGTGGAGTTCGTCAAGGAACATCTGGTCTTCAGCCCCGAGGACGCCCAGTGCCAAAATTTTCGCACGTACGTCTCAGGCTTGCCAGGCGCAACATTCCGGGTGAGGCAATCATCCCCGCGCTGTCCTCCAGCGAGACGACACCGGCGGCCACCCCCACGACAAGATCGAACGCCGCATAGGTGGTGAAGTCATGTCGGTAGCCGTTGATCCAGAGCACCAGGACCATCAGCGTCCACGCCGTGCGCCTGTTGCCGTCGATCAGCGGGTGGAAGCGAGCCACCGACTCAAGGACAGCCGCCGCCTTCGCCGATAACTGCGGATAGGCCTCCACACCCATGACCGTTGTCGCCGGCCGGGCCAGTGCCGAGGAGCCCGATGTCCCGGACATGAAAACCGTACCGGTCAATGACCTGCAGCGCGTCCTCGATCTGGAGGTACTCGGTCACGCATCCTCAAGGCGCGTCAAAAGTTCAGCGTCATGGCTCATGACGAACTCCAGGCCCTCGCCGATGTCACGGCGGCGCCGATGACGCTGGAGCACAAGCTCGGCACCTTGAAGTAGCAACGCAGACTTCGAGGTGTGACCACTACATGTGGCCTGCCCGGGCCGGGAGGGATCTGGAGATAATCGGCGCTTCTCTTGACCCGTTAGGGACGTCAAGCTAGCTTGACTTCATGAATGGTGATGCGGGGTCGGTCGAGCAAGCCCTCAGCAGCGGTGATATCCACGAGTTGCTCAAAGTCTGGGAAGACTTCAACCGCGGCGAAACCTGGCGCGAAATCTCTGCCACCGGCAGCGACCAGGCTCGGGCGGCGGCAGCACAGTTCCTTGCGGAGGTATCGGAAGTCGCAGCGCTGGAGGCGCTGCGTGCGAACGCGAAGGCCGTCGAGCTGCTCACGGCCAGGCGCTGGTACGTCATCAAATCGGCGCGTGAGGCAGGCGCGACGTGGGCCCAGATCGGTGAAGCACTGGGGATCACTAAACAAGCCGCCCATGACTTCTACCGCCGCAAGATCGAGGAGCAGGAGAAGTACCTGCCGGACCTTCATGACGTGGCAGCCGCGCGTGCGGTCCTGGAAGAAGTGAAGGAAGACTAGCCAAGGCTCCCGTGCTCAGCCTCGCCCGCAGGTGGAGAATAACTCCTCGGACCACTCCCCAGGTTGGCGAAATCACGCTTACCGGCTTTCCAAAGGCAAGGCATTGGGAAATAGGGCGAACGGACTTGTGGCCCCGCTGGCTTCCGAGTCGATTGCTGCCCGCCGCCCACCGGGACCCCTCCACTGACGCAGGGCCCGGCCGCTGAGCAGTCCCACCACTACGGAATGGACGCGTCCACGGCCTCTCCGGCCCTGGCCGGCACCGAACCGACAGACCCTCGCCGGATCAGCGTCGCAGTGAATTGCGGCCGCACACCCCCCGGAGGCCGGCCCTCAATTTGGCGGATCAGCGCACTCGCTGCCGCTGCGCCCATGTCGTAGACCGGCTGCGCAATCACCGTCAGCGGCGGGGTGGTCAGGCGGGTCCACGGCAAGTCGTCGTACATGAGGAACGAGACGTCCGCCGGAATGCTCAGGCCCAGTTCCTGGATGGCCTCCAGGACGCTCAGGGCGATGAGGCCGTCAGAAGCAACGACGGCGGTGGCGCCGCCGGGCTGGAGGAGAACGTCCCGGGTGATGTTCAGGATGGAGGAGGCGTCGCCGGCGTTGAGGCGAACCAGGTCCATGGGAAAGGGCAGTTCCACTTCCCGGAACGCCCGCCGCATGCCGTCCAGGCGATCCGAGATCTGTGAAAAGTCCAACCGCATATCTTCGGTGTAAGGCCTGTCTGTCTTCATGGTGGAGATGAAGGCAATCCGCCGATGCCCGGCTTCGAGGAGATCCCGGGTGGATTGGTAGGAGATGTCCGCCATGTTCACGGCAATGGTGTCGACGTCCATCGCATTGACCGTGCGGTCCAGCAGAACCAGCGGGCGTCCCGAGCAGTGAACCCGCTGCAAATGTTCTGTTTCAGCCGACGACGCGGGGGCCACGATGAGGCCGTCCACGCGTTTGTCCAGCAGCACCCGGACTGCGTCGACTTCAGCCGTCGTGTTTTCGTCGGTGTTGACCAGGATGACGTTGAAGCCGCTCTTCTTGGCGGTGTCCGTAATCCCCCTCGTGGCCAGGCCGAAGTGGGGGTTTTCGATGTCGCCGACCACCACGCCTATGGTGTGCGATTTCCCGGTGTTCATGCTGCGGGCCAGCTCGTTGGGGCGGTAGGACAGCTCCTCGGCCGCCGCCAGGACCCGTTCCCGCACGTCGTCGCTCACGGCCCCATAGTTGCCCAGCGCACGCGCTGCCTGCGCTTTGGATACTTGGGCGGCTTTTGCGACGTCGGCAACTGTCACGTCCCTGCGCCTGAAACCGTTAGTAGTGCTCATTTTGGCCTTCCCGAGGGGCCTTGACGGCCTGTGTGGCTTAGGTTACATTTTTAGCAACCCCGATGTGAGTCCGGTCTCAATCGTAGACGCTGAGACCGGACTCAGCAAGGGAATCTTAGACAAGCCGCTCTTGCTTCCCATGATTGGAAAATGCTGTGACTAAACGAATGAAGTTCCGCCCCGGGGTGGTCGTTGCTGCCGCCGTTGCTACCCTCTTGGCGTTGTCAGGCTGCGGCGGATCGACGCCTGCCTCGTCGTCCTCGACGGCCGAGAACCCCTACGGCCTGATCCAAGCCGGCACCGTCCGGGTGGCGAGCCTCGGTGACGCGAAGCCCTACACCTTCACCGATGCGCAGGGTAACTTCACGGGTTTCGATGTTGAACTGTTCAAGGACGTGGCGAAGCGTGCCGGTGTGGACAATGTTGTCTTCACCGGTCAGGACTTCTCGGCGATCCTTCCGGCCGTTGCGAACGGCCAGTTCGACGTCGGGGTTGCCGCGATTGGCATCACCGACAAGCGCAAGGAAACCGTGGACTTCTCCGAAGGCTACCTCGCCGGCTACCTGACCGTCCTGACTACGAAGGACTCCGGCATCAAGGATGCCGACGGACTGGCCGGCAAGCGCCTGGGCGTGGTCCAGGGAACGCTGCAGGAAGCGTACGCGGTGAAAAACTTCACCTCCGCCAACCTGGTCCGGTTCCCGGATAACAACTCTGCGATCGCCGCGGTCAACAGCGGCTCGGCGGATGCCCACTTCCTGGACTATGAGGCGGCCAAGGACTACCAGGAGCAGCACGGCCTGGTCAGCGTTGCCGATATCCCGTCCTTCGACGCCCCGGCCGGGTTTGCCGTTGCCAAGGGCAAGACCGCTTTCAAGGACGCCCTGAACAAGGGCCTGGCGGAAGCAATGGAAGACGGCACCTGGAAGAAGCTCTACCAGAAGTGGTTCCCCGGGTCCCCGATGCCTGAGCAGTACCTGCCCAAGGCCGAGCAGAAAGCCACACCGGCACCGAGCAAGTAGGCGGCAGGCAACCAAGCCGGAAATCAGCCGGCCAAAAATGACCGGGCGGACGGTCGTACCGCGGTCCGCCCGGGATTCACAAGCTAACTACGTCTGAGAGCAACCATGGACTGGTTCAACACCATCATCCGCACCTTTTTCGACTTCAAGGCGATGGCCGAAGTCCTTCCGCAGCTACTCGCGGTCGGGCTCCTGAACACGCTGATCATTTCCATCGCGGCAACCATCCTGGGCGTGGTCCTGGGCATGGTGATCGCCGTGATGGGGATCTCCCCCTCCAAATGGCTGCGGGTTCCGGCCCGGATCTACACCGATCTCTTCCGCGGCCTTCCCGCGATCCTGACCATCCTGCTGATTGGCCAGGGCTTCGCCCGGTTCAGCCAGTCGATCTTCGGGCCTTCCCCGTACCCGCTGGGGATCATCGCGCTGAGCCTGATCGCCAGCGCCTATATCGGCGAAATCTTCCGCGCCGGCATCCAAAGCGTGGACAAGGGCCAGGGCGAAGCCTGCCGGGCCCTGGGCATGAGTTACGCCAAGTCTATGGCGCTGGTCGTGATCCCGCAGGGCATCCGCCGGGTCCTGCCGGCCCTGGTGAACCAGTTCATCGCCATCGTCAAGGACTCCTCCCTGGTCTACTTCCTCGGCCTGCTGGTCAGCGAACGCGAACTCTTCCGCGTGGGCCAGGACGCCGCCGTCCTCTCCGGCAACCTCTCGCCGCTGGTCATGGCCGGCATCTTCTACCTGATCATCACGGTGCCCCTGACCCACCTGGTGAACTACTTCGACAACAGGTTCCGCACCGGCCGCCGCCGCCCCGCCCCGCCCACGTCCGGCCTGAAGGAAGTCAACGAACTCGATGCGGCATCGCCGCTGATCACCGGGAGCAACACATGAGCCTCGCCAGCAACGCCTCAAAGAACACTGCAGCCCCAGACATCGAGACATTCCACGGCTCCAGCCTCGAAGTGCGCAACCTGACCATGGCCTACGGGGACATCGAGGTGCTCCGCAACGTCAGCCTCACCGTGGCCCCGGGGACCACCACCTGCATCATCGGGCCATCCGGCTCGGGCAAGTCCACGCTGCTGCGCGGGGTCAACCGGCTGCATGAACCCAAAAGCGGCGACGTGCTGCTCGCGGGTGAGAGTGCGCTGAAGGTCAACCCTGACATTCTGCGCGCCCGCATCGGCATGGTGTTCCAGCACTTCAACCTCTTCCCGGACCACACCGCCCTGGAGAACGTTGCCCTGGCCCTGTGGAGCGTGAAGGGCATGCCAAAGGCCGAGGCGCGCGAACGCGCCCGCCGCCGGCTCGCCGAGGTGGGACTGGCCGAGCGCGCCGACCACCGCCCCCGGGACCTCTCCGGCGGCCAGCAGCAGCGCGTCGCCATCGCCCGGGCCCTGGCCATGGAACCCGAAGTCATGCTCTTCGACGAAGCCACCAGCGCGCTCGATCCCGAACTCGTCAAAGGCGTGCTGAATCTCATGGCAGGCCTCGGACGCCGCGGCATGACCATGCTCGTCGTCACCCACGAAATGGGCTTCGCCCGCAAGGTCGCCGACCAGGTCGTCTTCATGGACGAAGGCGAAGTCGTGGAAGCAGGCACACCTGCCGAACTCTTCGACAATCCCAAGAGCGAGCGCCTCCAGCGCTTCCTCTCCGAGGTTCTGTAAAGCAGCTCGGAGTTCTTCCTCCTGCCTGCCGTCATCACCCTTGCTGCCGAAACCACCGACCCAGCTGGCCGATCTCATCAACCACTCCAAGAAATCCACGCGTCACGCAGTCCCAGCGTCGCGTCGTCACACGGCAACTGCCGTCCGGCAAAGGCTGCTCAATACCAAGAAAGGGAGCCAAAATGTCCTCCACGCCCTCGACTAAACGTGTTGCCGTCATCGGCGGCGGCATCCTCGGAGTCTCCACCGCGGTGCACCTGCTCCGCCAAGGCGCCTCCGTAATCCTCCTGACCGAACGGGGCCTTGCCAGTGAAGCCTCGGGCCGCTCGCTCTCCTGGCTGAATTCCGCCGGGGAGCGGTCCACCCCGTACCACCAGCTGCGCCTCGCTGGCATCGACCGCTACCGCACCCTCTTCGCCGCCGACCCGAACCGGGAGTGGCTGCAGTTTGGCGGCGGCCTCATGTGGAACGCGGCAGGGCAGCGGGAAGTTACAGAGGCACGGCACGCCTACGAAAAGTCCGTCGGCTATGACTCCAAGCTGCTGGCGCCCGAAGAGATTTCCGCCGTCACGCCCGGCATCGAGTCCAGCGCGGTGCCCGAGAACGCCATCTTTAATCCCGGCGAAGGCTGGGTCAGCCTCCCGGACCTGGTGGATTTCCTTCTGGAGGAATTCCACGCCCGCGGCGGAGAGCTGGTGCTCAACGCCGGCAAGGCATCCGTAACGGTCGACGGCGGCCGGGCCACCGGCGTCGAGACGGCTTCCGGCGCGCTCTACGAGGCTGACGCCGTACTCGTCGCCTGCGGGGCCGCAACTCCCGCCGTCGTTGCCCCGCTCGGCGTTGACATCCCCAACGGCTCCCCGGTCTCCATGCTGGTGCTGACCAAGCCGGTAGAACACGACGTCAAGGCCGTGATGAACACGCCCCGGGCCGCGGTCCGTCCCAACCCGGGAAGCACCTTTGCCCTGGACCACGACTGGTATGAAGAGGCCATCACCGAGCACGCGGATGGCTCCTTCAGCATTCCGGATGAGGTGGTCCAGGAACTGGCCGACGAGGCATCCAAGCTCATCGCGGGCAACCCGGAACTCAAGCCGGCGTCCTGGAAGATCGGTCACAAGCCAATCCCCGGCGACGGCGAACCGGTCCTCGGTGAGCTCGGCCAGGTGCCCGGCTGCTTCGTGGCGTTCACCCACTCCGGAGCGACGCTCGGGCTCATCGTCGGCGAACTTCTTTCCGGAGAAATTCTGACCGGGAACAAGCACCCGATGCTCGCCACCTTCCGCCCGGGCCGCTTCTCCTGATCCTGTCAGGGCCGGAACGGCATGCCGGCGCTGCCGCTGGCCCTGGCCGAGGGCTGGCGGAGCGTGGCAGTGAAGGCGCGCCATCGCTGAATCGGTGTTATCCGCAGGCTGCCCTGCTTTTGCCCGCAAAGTGATGAGAGCTGCCCCTACGGGGGCGGGCAGGTCTGCAGAGAGCAGCCAGCCTACTGTTGGGGACTTAGCCGGCCGGTGTCAGTGGCTGTGATAAGACGTCCTCCGCGCTGAAGATGCGGCCGGCAAAGCGCGGCAGCAGGCCCCGTTGTGCCCAACACTTTCCCCCGGCCTGGCATGACTGCTGTTTGACGCCAAACAGGTGGGCAGGAGTATGCGCGCAGCGCGTTCTCCAACCCGGCGGGGTCAGTTTCCGTTCAAAGGCCTCTGCGTACCACGGCTGGTACTTCAGCCCCCAGTTCCGGGAGAGGCCATGGCCTAGGAAAGACTCCAACTCCAACGTGGAGTGGGCCGATGTCCGGCCCATGAAGCGGCTGACGACGTCATCGAAGGTGAGATTCCAGCCGTGGTCGGACAGCGCCCGCTGTCCACTTTGATGACGAGCACCTCGCTCTCCACAACGGTGCCGTCGCAATCAAATATGACCAGATCCACGCGATCTTCCGTGCCTTAGTACTCCTTAGCGCTGTCCCAGTGCCGGCCGTCGCCGCGGTGACGCTTGGCGAAAGCCACACTCCGGGCGCTCAATAAAAAATTTGTCGGTTCCCGTTGACACGACCCCGGACGTGATGCTTATCTCTATTCAGACATCAGTCAAGTGCCAGAGGATGTCTGACAACCACCTACCAAGAAAGACTCTAATGCTTAACTTTGATCAGGACCGCTTCGTTGCTATTCAGAAGGGCTCCGTCGCCGTCGCGGAAAAGCTGGACGCCACGGTGCGGCAGTGCCTCGAGGACGGAGCGGAGAACCTCTTCTTCCTGGGAGCCGGCGGGGTGATGTTCCTGACCCAGCCTGCCTTGCGGCTGCTGCAGACCAGGTCCACGTTCCCCGTCCATTACGAGATGGGGGCCGAACTGGTCGAGGCTGACTCGGTCCACCTGGGTCCGAAGTCCCTGGTGATCATGCCCTCCCTGTCCGGGACAACGAAGGAGGCCGTTGCGGCCCTGGAGTTCGCGAAAAACAAGGGCGCCACCGTCATCTCGTTCACCGGCCACTCAGACACACCGATCGCGCAGAAGGCCGATTACAACTTCACCAACTTCGCCGAAGACGACACCTCGTCCGAAATGTTCTACCTTCAGACCCTGCTAGTCGCATTGTCGGTGATGCGGCACCGCGGAGAATTCGACCGGTACCAGGAAACTGTTGCCGAACTGCAGACGCTCCCCCGGCTCCTGGTGGACCTCAAGCAGTCCTTCGAGGAACGGGCCGCGGCCTTTGCCACGACCATCAAGGACGAGAAGTACCACATCATCACCGGCGCGGGGTCGACTTGGCCGGAAGCCTACTACTACGGCATGTGCATCCTGGAGGAGATGCAGTGGATCCGCACCCGCCCGGTCCACGCCTCCGATTTCTTCCACGGCACGCTGGAGCTGGTTGAAGAGGGCGTCAGCGTCATCGTCCTCAACGGCGAAGACGATTCCCGCCCCCTGACCGAACGCGTCCAGCAGTTCGCGCCCCGGTTCACCGACAAAGTCCACGTCTTTGACACCAAAGACTTCGACCTGCCGGGGATCTCCGCCCAGACCAGGGCCCTGATCTCCCCGGTGCTGCTCGCCACCGCATTCGAACGCATCAGCGCCCACCTCGAGGTCCTGCGCGATCACCCGCTGACCACCCGCCGCTACTACAAGAAGCTGGAGTACTAGGCCTGCGAAAGCACGCCGGGTACCAAGGAGAGGCCCAATCATGAAAGCACTTTTCAAGGCGGTCGCGGCCGCCGGCATCGTATCCGTGGCACTGACGGGCTGTGGTTCCAGCAGCACCGCAGAACCTGCCGCGGCCCCGGCTGCCGACCTGTCCAACGTCACGTACGAGGGCAGCGTCAGCGTCATCACACGCTACGCCGGCGGAAACGCCGCCTTCTTCGAAAAAATGGCCAAGGACTACGAAGCGGCACACCCCGGGGTCAAGGTCAACCTCCAGCAGGAATCCGACCAGGGCTACAAGGACAAAATCAAGACCCTCACCGCGTCCCAGAGCGTGCCCGATGTCTACTTCTCCTGGGCCGGAAATTACGCGGAGCAGTTCTACGACAACGGCCTGGCCCTGGACCTGACCAACGTCATCGCCCCCGAAACGGAATGGGGCTCCACCATGACACCGCAGGCACTGGAAGCCTTCACCAAGGACGGCAAGACCTATGGTGTTCCCCTCGGCCTGGACGCAAAGTACATGCTGTACAACAAGAAGCTCTTCTCCCAGGCCGGCGTCAAAGTACCGACGGACCTGGACGGCCTCCTGGCCGCCTGCACAGCTCTGAAATCCAAGAACATCACGCCCATGGCCTTTGGCAACAAGGACGGCTGGCCGGCCATCCACTACATCACCCAGCTCAACAGCTACAACGTTCCCGCCGATACGCTGGACAAGGACTACAAACCGGCGACGGCCTCTTTCGAGGATCCCGGATACAAGCAGTCCCTGGACCAGTTCGCCCAGATTGTTGACCAGTGCACCACCACCGGCAAGACGGCTAACGGTGCCGACTACTACTCGGAACGTGATGCATTCGGCCAGGGCAAGGCCGCGATGTTCTACGTCGAAAACCTGGAGTTCGCCGCCGCGGCCCCTAAGGGCAGCAAGGTCGAGGCGGACGGCTACGACCTCTTCCGCTTGCCGGCGCCCGCCGGGGCCAAGGGTGACACCAAGGCCCTCACCGGGGCGCCGGACGGATTCCTGATCAACTCCAAGGCCAAGAACCCGGCCCTCGCGGTGGACTTCATGAAGTTCGTCACGAGCAAGCAGAACGCCGAAGTCCTGGCATCAACCATCGGCTTCCCGAGCCCGGTCACCGGTTCACTGAACGAGCAGAACTCCACGCCCCAGCTGCGTGCGAGCATCGAGGACCTGCGCAAAGCCAGCCGCCTCTCGGTCTGGCTCGACACCGTCACCGTGCCCGGTGTCGCCGAGGCCTATCTGTCCGGCGTCGAAGGCATGATCAGCGGCACTAAGACGTCCGAGGACGTCATGAGCGCCGTGAAGACCGCGTCGGATCAGGCCAAGTAGCGTGTCCACCACCCAACAGAAGACGTTCCCGCCGCCAGGGCTCAGCACCCCGGCGGCGGGGACGCCCCTCCCCCGCCGCCGGAAGCCTGCCCGGAAGAAAAACACCTGGCACGGTCTGATCTGGGTGCTTCCTGGCCTGGTCACGCTGTTTCTCTTCGTCTACTACCCGCTGGTGCTGAACTTCCGCTACAGCCTGGAGACCTCCAACATCTTCACCGGGCAACAGCGGTTCGTCGGCCTGGATAACTACGCCCGGCTCGCCGCGGATCCGGTCTTCTGGAAGGCGCTGGTCAACAACTGCCTCTACGCAGGGATCTCCATCATCTTCCAGGTGTTCTTCGCCCTCGTGCTCGCCTCGCTCATCGAAAACCTGCGCAACGAACACTTCAGGGCGATCCTGCGGTCTGTCTACTTCCTGCCGTCGGCTATTTCCCTGACAGTGACAGGACTGCTGTTCGCCTTCATCTACCAGCCCCAAGGAGGCCTGCTTAACGGCCTGCTGGACGCAGTCGGCCTCGACACTCTGCAGCAGGCCTGGCTGGGCAACCCCGACACGGCGATGCTGGGGATCATCATGATGAGCCAATGGCAGGGCTTCGGATACTGCACGCTCCTCTTTGCCGTGGCCATCCAGCGGATTCCGCGGGAACTCTATGAAGCGTCAGCGCTGGACGGCATCGGCCCGGTCCGGCAGATTTTCTCGATCACCATTCCGCTGGTCCGCGAAATGACCGGGCTCATGATGATTGTCACGATCTCCGGAGCATTCCAGGTCTTCAATGAAGTCATGGTCACCACCTCCGGCGGGCCCGACAACTCAACCCAGGTGCTCGGCACGTGGCTGTACCGCAGCGGGTTCATCAAGAACGATTTCGGCTACGCCGCCGCCATCGCCACCGTCATCTTCATCATCACCCTGACCCTGGCCCTGATCCAGGTCCGCTACACCAACAAGAGGAGAGTCTGATGACCAGCCCCGCACGCCTGTGGCCCATCATCGGCCGGCTCGTCCTGACGGGCTTCCTGCTCGGACTGGTCATCATTGTCCTCTACCCCCTGCTGTGGATGTTCATCAGCTCGATGAAATCCAACTCAGAGATCCTCGGCAACCCGTTCGCCTGGCCGACCAGCCTCGATTTCAGCAGCTACGGCCGTGCCATGGACAAGGGCGTCGGATCGTATCTGTTCAACAGCGTCCTGGTGACAGCCCTCAGCGTGGTATCGACGACGCTGCTCAGCGCTTGGGCCGCCTTCGGACTGACCAGGATCAACATCCCCTTCAGCAAACCCATCCTGATGATCATCGTCGGAGGGCTAATGCTGGCCCCGACCGTCGCCCTTGTCCCCCTGGTGAAACTCATGCAGTCATGGGGGCTGTACGACACCTACTGGGCCCTGATCATCCTCTACACGGCCTTCCGCGTCCCGTTCACCACCTTCCTCATCCGCTCCTACATGATCGACCTTCCCATCGACGTGGACGAGGCAGCAGTGCTGGACGGCGCCAACCGGCGCCAGACCTTCTGGCGGGTGACCATGCCCATGTGCACCCCCATCATCGTCTCCGCCGTCATACTCCAGGTCCTCTTCGCCTGGAACGAATTCCTGTTCGCCCTCATTTTCATCGGATCCGACACGCTCAAGACCCTCCCCGTAGGCCTGGCCACCCTCTCATCGCGCGCCGTCACAGACTTTCCCTCCGTCTTTGCCGGGATGACCATCGCCGCGGTACCGATGATCCTGCTGTTCATCCTCGGACAGCGCTACTTTGTCCGGGGACTCGCCGAAGGCGTCGGACGCTAACCAAACCGCCCCCAACAAGCCCGCATGCCACTGAGGTGGCTACGGAAAGGACCCCCACGATGACAGCATCTGAGCGACCCGCCCTAGGGTCGATCGGTGACAACACGATCGACCAATACTTCGGATCCAGGAACCAGAGCTTCGTCGGCGGCAACGCGCTCAACGTCGCCATGCAATTCAGCAAGCTCGGGCACACCACCCGCTACGCCGGAGCCATCGGCCCCGACGAAGACGGGCACCGAATCCGCCGGGCACTGGAAGAAAACAACGTCATCATCGACGGTCTGATCGTCCTTGACGGGGTCACGTCAATCTCCAAAATCCGGGTGGAGCCGGACGGAGAACGCATCATCGCATTCGAGGACTTCGCGGTCTGCGCCGACTACAAACCCGACAGCCGAGAACTGGACGCCCTCGCCGAATGCGCCTTCGTCCACATTGGCATGAGCCCCTTCGCCGACGAAATCCGAAAAGAACTCAGCCGCAGGGGCGTGCGGATCAGCCAAGACTGCGCCGTCAGCACTGGATACGACCTGCTGGATGTCGCCTTCTGCTCAGCCGGTGATGACGTTGGTACCGCCAAGGCGATTGCCGAGTCGGCGATCGACGGCGGCGCCCGGCTTGCCGTGGTTACCTGCGGGCCGGCGGGCAGCATCGCCTACGACGGGACAGCCTGGACCCGGCAGCACGCTGACCCGATCGAGCCGGTGGACACCACCGGAGCCGGCGACAGCTTCATCGCAGGATTCATCTCCGCCCTTGCACGCGGCGAGGAGCTGGAATCCTGCATGCGGGCCGGCGCAGCCACGGCAGCCAAGACGTGCCTGCATTGGAGCGGCTGGCCGCAGGAAGGGCAATAATGGAAAAGCTCCGCTCCGGCTGCAGCAACATGCAAACAGCAGTCCGAGGTCACGCACGGACCGCTACAACTGAAGACCAGCCCTCTGCACACCTAAGGATCCACGATGACAACGTCCCTGAATCAGCCGGACGCCGGCCCCCAAACGGCCCCGGTGGGCGGCCGCGGCCTGATGTCGGTCCAGGTCAGGGACCGGCTCATCGCGTACTTCCGGGAGAACGGCACCAAACCCGGTGACCAGATCCTCAGCGAACCGGAGATAGTGGAGTTGTTCAAGGTAGGCCGCAGCACCGCCCGCGAAGCAGTGAAGTTGCTCGAACACGAAGGGCTCGTCGAAGTCCGGCCCGGACTTGGCCGGTTCCTGACGTCCCTGGCCACTGCGACCGTAGACCGCCCCATCACGCGGTTCGAATCAGTGACCGACCTGCTCAAGAGCCTCGGACATGACGCGCAGACCCTGGTGCTCTCCGCTGAAGAACACCAGCCCGATGCCATCGAGCGCGAAGCCCTGCAACTCGCCGAAGGAGAGACCGTCGTGCGGCTGGTCCGGCTCCGCTCCGACGGGGAAGAACCGCTGATCTTCAGCATCGACACCATCAGCAGAGCCCGCATCCCCGGCCCGATCAAATACGTCGACTGGAGCGGCTCCGTCTCCACCTTCCTCCGCGACCAGGGCTACCCGCTGTCGTTCTCCGCGGCCCGGCTTCAGGCCGTAAACATGCCCGAAGACCTGAAACGGCGGTACTCACTGGAAGGCCACGATCCGTGGTTCCTGATCACCGAAACAGCCGTCACCGCCAGCGGTGAACCTGTGCTGTACGCCCAGGACTACCACCGCGGGGACACCTTCAGCTTCAACGTCCTCCGCCGCTGACGGTCCCGCCACCGCTGCACACCAACAGCCAGCACCGAGCCTGGCCGCTCGGCCGAAACCGTTCATGCCGTCCCGCCGCCGCACTGCCGCGCGCCCGGACGACACCTAAACACCCCCGAAACGAGGAACCGTGCCCACCCGCAAGCAGTTCAAGCTCCACCCACCTGTCATCGCCGCAGACACCGACCAGTCGTACTGGCTGCAGTCCACCCGGGACCTGGACGACACGCCCGCCCCCGCACTGGACGGAGCCGTTACCGCCGATGTCGCGATCATCGGCGGCGGTCTCACCGGACTCTGGACTGCTATCCGGATCCTCGAAGCCGACCCCGATCAAAAAGTGACGGTCCTCGAGGCGGACATCTGCGGCTCCGGCGCCTCCGGGCGCAATGGCGGCCAGATCCATTCCTGGTTCGAAAGCCTGGACCGGCTGACCTCAGTCACCGGACCGGAGGAAGCCCTGCGGCTGGCTCACGCCACCACGGACGCCATCCAGGAATTGAAAGCACTCCAGGACGCGGGCGAAGTCGACATGGACCTGAGGCTCGACGGATGGATCTGGAGCGCAAGCTCACGTGCCCAGGAACAGGCCTGGGAGCCGGCCATGGAAAGGTGCCAACAGAACGGCGCCTCACCCTACCGGCGGCTGGACGCCGCCGAACTCAACCGCAGGACCGGCTCCAGCGTCCCGTACACCGGTGTTGTCGAAGAAACGGCCGGATCACTGAACCCCGGCAAACTCATGCGGAGCCTCAAGAAGTATGCGATCCGCAAGGGCGTAACGATCCATGAGCACACCCCTGCGCTCAGCATCACCCCTGGCGCCCGTGTATGTATCCAGACACCCGGGGGCGAACTCACCGCCCCCAAGGTCCTGATCGCCACAAACGCTTGGGCATCCTCCATTCCCGAGCTCCGCCGCAAGATGTATGTCGTTGACAGCCAGGTCGTCGTGACCGAACCCATCCCCGACCAGCTTGACGCGTTGGGCTGGAAGGCCGGGGAAGCCATCTGCGATGCCCAGAACCAGGTCCTCTATTACCAGCGAACCGTTGACGGGCGCATAGTTTTCGGCCGGGGAAGCGGCGGAACCATTTTCGGTGACCGCATCGGGGCCAAGATGAACCGCGACCCGCGATGGGTCCGGGACAGCATCAGGGAGCTCCAGCGCGTCTACCCCAGCCTTAAGGACGTCAGAATAGACTACGACTGGCTCGGACCGATTGACTGCGTTCCGGCGCATGTGCCGATATTGGGAAACCTTACCGGCCACGACAACATCTTCTACGCCGTCGGCTGGAACGGTACCGGCCTGGCCCAGATCCCCGCCTGCTCCCGCATCCTCTCAAGCATGATCCTCGGGCTGGATGATCAATGGGCGCACAGCAAGCTGATCAACCAGGCCACAGCTAAAAGCCTTCCCCCGGAGCCGATCAGATTCATTGGGGCAACGATCGTCCGGGCCGCCTTGATCCGGAAGAACGCAGCAGAAATCCGGGACAGGAAACCAGGCATCCTCACCGAAGCCGTGGTCCGGCTCATGCCCAAGGGAACCACCGAACACTAACTCGCCGCGCCTCCGCAGCCACTCGCCCCAACCTGATGAGGCGATCTACAGCCACGCCGAAGACAAGGACTGACCATGTACCGCCTGACAGGCTCCAGACGTTCCTATGACTGGGGATCCCCAACCTCCATGTTCGAATTTCTGGGAGGCAAACCCGACGGGGCACCCTTCGCGGAGCTGTGGCTTGGCGCCCACCCGACCGGCCCCTCCACAGCCCTTACACGCGCCGGTAACGCCCGACTCGATGAAGTCATCGAATCGGACGCCACCACACACCTCGGCCACGAAGTCCAGGCCGAGTTCGGGCGCCTCCCCTACCTGCTCAAACTGCTGGCTCCGGCACGCCCCCTGTCGATGCAGGTCCATCCCTCATCCGAGATGGCGAAGGCAGGCTTCCAAGACGAGGAAGCCCGCGGCGTGCCCTTGACAGACCCGGCGCGCAGCTTCAAGGACGAATACCACAAACCCGAAATGGTGTACGCGCTTAGCCGCTTCGAAGGACTCGTCGGTTTCCGGGCTACCGCCCAAGTCCATAATCTCTTGTCACGCCTCAGCGGGCCCGTCACACCCGCCCTCGACGCGCTCACCTCCGCCCCAGCCGACGACGGCCTCCAGGGCGCACTCCGTCAGCTCCTGCAGCTGAGCACAACGGATGTCGACCACGTAGTTGCAGCATGCCGCCATCTTGCCGCCACCAGCTCCCAGCCTGACGAACGCGCAGCTTATGGCACTGTTGAGGAACTGGCCGGCTTCTATCCAGGGGACGTCGGTGCGGTCGTTTCGCTGCTCCTGAATCGGGTCGTCCTGGAGCCTGGCCAACTGGTCTTTCTTGGCGACGGCATCCCCCACGCCTACATCAGCGGATTCGGCCTGGAGCTCATGGCTAACTCCGACAACGTGCTTCGCCTCGGACTAACCTCCAAACACCTCGACAGCAACGCCATGCTCGAAGCGCTCGACTTCACATCGTCCGGCTACGACGTGGAATCCGCTCCCAAGGGCGCCGTTACGCACGTGTTCGCCCCGCCGGTCCCCGAATTCGCGCTCTCCATCAGCAACCCTGGGAATGCGGACGGACCGCACACCATCCCAGGTGACGGACCCCGAATCCTCATCTGCGTGGAAGGAACCATACAGGCAACGACCGACGGGGAGCCCCAGGGACTGACCCTAAACCGCGGGGAATCAATCTTCGTCCCCGCCGCCGACGGCCCCCTCACCATCAAGGGCTCCGGAACGGCCGCACAGGCCTTCGTCCCTAAATAAACAGACGCCCCGTGCCGCGCTGCACTACGCGGGGCACGTCCTGCGGCGCCCCTCCTTTCACGCAGAAACAGAGGTTGAACGGATGAGAATCGGAATCTTCACCAGCGGCGGTGACTGCCCCGGACTGAATGCCGTGATCCGCGGTGCGGTCCTCAAAGGCATTGCCATCCACGGCCACGAATTCGTGGGGTTCCTCGACGGATGGCGCGGCGTGGTGGAAGGGGACATCATTCCCATCCCCCGCACGCTCGTGCGAGGCATTGCCAAGCAGGGCGGCACCATCCTTGGCACGTCCCGCACCAACCCTTTCGAGAACGGTGGCGGACCGGAAGTCATCAAGGCCCACATGGCCCGGCTCGGCATTGACGCCATCATCGCCATCGGCGGCGAAGGCACGCTCGCGGCCGCCAAGCGCCTCACAGACGCCGGCCTGAAGATCGTGGGCGTTCCCAAGACTGTGGACAACGACCTCGACGCGACCGAATACACGTTCGGTTTCGACACCGCCGTGCAGATCGCCACCGAAGCCATCGACCGGCTGCGCACCACCGGAGAATCACACCACCGCTGCATGATCGCGGAGGTCATGGGCCGCCACGTTGGGTGGATCGCATTGCATGCCGGCATGGCCTCGGGCGCGCACGCCATTCTGATACCGGAGCAGAAGGTCAGCATCGAGCAGATCACCAAATGGGTGACCGAGGCCCATGACCGTGGCCGTGCGCCGCTGGTGGTGGTAGCCGAGGGCTTCGTGCCGGAACACATGGAGTCCCCGCACTCCGAACGCGGCCTGGACACGTTTGGCCGGCCCCGCCTCGGGGGCATCGCCGACCAGCTCGCCCCGGAAATCGAAGCCCGGACCGGCATCGAGACCCGCGCCACCATCCTCGGCCACATCCAGCGCGGCGGCGTCCCCTCGGCCTTCGACCGCGTACTGGCTACCCGTCTGGGCATGGCCGCCATCGACTCCGTGGTCGAAGGCCGCTGGAGCACGATGGTCGCGCTGAACGGCACGGACATCGACCACGTCGGCTTCGAAGCAGCCCTGGGCAAGCTCAAGACAGTCCCCCAGCACCGTTACAACGAAGCCGCCGTCCTTTTCGGATAGGAGGTTTCCGGAGCAAGTCTCCGATAGCTGACATCACGTCGCCTTAACTACTACCTCGCCCTGGAAAGGTGTCGGAAGCTCGGCTATCGGGGTGTAACTCTTTGCCTTGGGAGAGGCAGCATGAGCCAGCCGTTGTGCCCGCCCGCGGCCAGTCATGTTGGAATGTTCGCGGATGCCTCAGGACCTTGGCTGGGGTCCGTGCCTAGTGGAACGAAACCAGCGCCCACGCCTTGAACCAAGCAGTCATGGAGAGCAGTGATGAGCTAGTTCAGCCCGAATGAAGCATATTCTAGGTCCGCATCATCCATCCAAGGCAATAATAATACTGGCGTAGTCACGGTTATCGGCGCCTTTAAATCCCTGGGGGACAGGCCTGAAAGGGCCCTCTCTCTACCTGCCAATGAGGGTTCTGTCAGGTGGCGGCGGGACTGAAAGCGTGTCTCCGTCGATGCTGTAGACGGTTTCGAATGTGTCGGTAATCCTGGTGATATCCTCTAGCGGCTCAGGCTGCTCCGCGGACCCTCGACAACCAAGACATCCCGCCCCACCACCGCGCCCCGCCGTTCTGTTCCTCCTCTACGCCCAGCCACTGACACGCATCGCCGGCATGCGATCCGATCAAATCAGCCGCACCGACGACGGTGAAACCGTCATCGTCTTCGACGACCAGCCGGTCCCGGTTCCCCACCCCTTCGACGAAATCCTTCAACAACACCTCGCGGGGCGGCAGAACGTGAATACCGCAGCCAACCGCACCTCTCCCTGGCTCTTTCCCGGTTACCGCCCAGGCGCTTCGCTACAGCACCCAAATCACCGAACAACACGCCAAACAAGCCGGCAACACGTGAGCCACCTACGCCTCTTACCGGCCATAGCACAGCGACACCGCGAGCCCGGATCCCCCCGCCCCAAAAGACCAGGACTGGCAGGATAGTGCTGTGACGATACGTGCTGCAGATAAAGATCCCGGGTCGATGCTGCTCCGGCTAAAGGTCTCGATCGTGGGAAGTGAGCCGGCCATCTGGCGGCTCCTCGAAGTCGACCCTTCCCTGACCCTGGACGGGGTCCACGAGGTCCTGCAAACGGCCGTTGGCTGGAGGGATTATCACCTGCATTCCTTCACGGACACCGATCCCTATGTTCGTCTGCGCGCTGTCAACGGGATCGTGCGCGAGCCCCGGCGCTGGGTCCCCCTGGACCTGCTGGAAGACTCTGACGACGACCTGCCCGAGACGGACTGGACCTTGGGCCAGATCCTCACCCCGGAATCCGGTCCCCTTTTCTATGAATATGACTTCGGAGACGGCTGGATCCACCGCCTCGAACTCACCGGAAACCTCCCCATGCCGGCCAACGCGCCAAGGGCGCGGCTCCTGGACGGCGCACGGCGGGCGCCGCTGGAAGATTCCGGTGGCATCGGTGGCTACCACGACCTGCTAGACGCCCTCGCAGACCCCGGCCACGAACAGCACAAAGACCTTCAGGCCTGGGTCGCCTGGACAGTCGGGCCATGGCAGGAATTCGACCCGGAACAGCTGGATATCAATGCCGTGAACAACGAACTGGCCCTGCTGTTCCCTGCTCCCTCTGCCAACGAACAACGCCCCGGAAGCCAGTCGCTGACCCAGGAACTCCCGAACCGGATGCCTCCCGGACTACGACGCGAATTCCGTTCATACCTGCTCGCCGCCGGCCTCGACGGCCCCGCAACGGTCGAACCAGACGTCGCCGAGGTGATGACCGCCCCCTATCTCTGGCTCACCCGCCGCATCGGGCCTGACGGTCTATCCCTCACCGCGGCCGGCTGGCTGCCGCCAACCGTGGTCCGCCAAGCAATGACCGAGCTCGGCTGGGCGAAGGACTGGATCGGCAAAGCCAACCGTGAGGACCAGACCCTGCCCGTCCTCCAGCTGCGCGAAAGCGCCCAGCGGCTCGGTCTGATCCGCAAAATCAAAGGCAGACTCGTACTCACATCCGCCGCCAAGCGGCTGCTCGATGATCCCGCAGGCCTTTGGCTTCTTCTGGCCCGCTCCATTGCCCACCGGCACCGCCATGACTCGGAGCGCGACGCGACGCTGTTACTCCTCCTTGAGGTCGCCGCAGGGAAACGAACCGACTGGGCCGACTACCTTGAAGCCATCTCCTTCGGCCTCGGCGCACTCGGCTGGAGCACCCGCGCCGGAGCCGAACTAGAACCGAACACCGTCCAAGCACTCCTCGTCGACGCCCGAGAAGTCCTGCTGAACCTCAGCATCTTCTGCGACCGCTTCGGGCTCGAAGAAAACACCGTCAAGCCGTCAGGGCAAGCCTTCGCCCGCGCAGCACTTCACTCATAGTCTCGAACCTTCACATGAGGCGTCCTGTTGTGGGTCGCGCCGTCGTAACTGAAGTCCGCAGCGCGGAACGTACTGGACGCCTCGGCGTGGCGGGCTGGGGCTGGGCGGTCCGCGGCCTGGGCACCTCGCGGGAACCATCGCCCGTCACACAGCCAGTAGTCACACAGCCGGCGCAGACCCGCTAAGCAGCGGGGCGCCAGGCAGCGCTACGGCCAGCCGGCCCGAAGGGGGGTGCCCCTGGTCTGTCCGGAAGCGGTCAAGCAAATGGGGTGAGGGGCGCAGCCCCAGTTCGGCGTCCAGCAGCGTGCTGTACTGGCGCAGGTACTCGTGGGCCGCGGCAATATTTCCTTCGTCGAAGCAGACGTCGATCAGGATGGCGTGCGCGGATTCCCTCAGCGGCTCAATGGCCTTGGCCCGCAGCGCGGCGTCCATGGCCTCGGGGTAGCGCCGCAGTTTCCGGAGCCTGACGGCCAGCGCCTCGAGTGCGTGCAGCTGCGTCTGCCTGAGCCGTTCGCGCTCCACCAGCAGCCAGTCCTCATCCCAGGCCGGCAGCAGCTCTCCTGTAAGCGGCGAACTGTTGATGTCGCCGGGAAACAGGTCCGCGTCCTGTGCCAGGAGCCGGGTCGCCTGGTCGCGGCATTGCTGGAGGTCCACCGCCACGGAGGCCCCCAGTGCCAGTTCGCTGCGTCCGGCAGAAACCAGGTCCTGCTGGACGGAGCGGATGCGCCACAGCGCCGTGCGGAGGCTTCCGTGCGCATGGTCGGCTGAGGAGTCGGCCCAGAGCCTGCCCACCAGGGCGTCCCGCGAACACTTCACGCCGTCCTGCCGGGCGAGGGCCAGGAAAGCGAGGACCCGCTGGGCGTGGAGCGGCAGGCGGACGCGGTCTTCCGCCAGGAAAAGTGAAAACCCGTTCAGGAGGTGGAGCCTCGGCTGGACAGCGGCGCCGGGAGCCGAAAAGCCGTGTGCCGGTAAGGAGTGTGCAGACGTCATTGAAGGACCCCACGTTGAGTCGGACGCGGAACAGTACTGGAGATCAGCCACGTGCTGAAGCTGGCGATGATCAACATCACTACGCAATGTTGATGTCCGGTGAGGCTTTCCGGCGGATCATGTCCGCCATGACAGCCGAATACTCCGTGATCGTACTGCGGGCCTGGCGTGACCCACAAGGCTTGATTGTCCGCGTCCTGACCACCGACGGGACGCGCCGCAGCTGGGTGGTGTTTGGCACTGCCAACCTGGTTGCCCTGCTGGAAACGCTGACCGCCGAGCTGGAACCGCCCGGTCCCGGAGCCGCAGCGGAAGGAACTACAGACGATTGACGGTGGAGCATACAGCCCGGCCCCACGCTGAAATTCCCATCCCTAAGGAGGCTGTCATGGACGTCCAGTCCGGCTTCGCCAGCGAGGCGCTTTTCTCCGGCCTGTCATTGGCCGAACCTCCCGCCGCTCCCGCCAGTCCCCAGGCCGTGCCGGAGGCAACCCTGAATTCCCCCTTCCCGGCCCGCTTCATCGCTGAGGCCTTCGCGCCGGAGGCGGAGGAGGCCGCGGTCTTCTTCGCGGAGCTGGAGGATGAAGACTTTGTGGACTCGCTGGACCAGCTCATCAATGATGCAGCCGCCCACCAGCTTGCGGACCAACGGAACTGGTCTTCCCTCCCGGCCGAGGCCGATTCCAGGGCTTCGCTGGAGGACTGGATCGAGCCCGTGGCCACCGAAGCCGAGCGGACCCTGGACGGGTTCGCCGAACGGCTGGCGGGCCAGGACATCTATGGCATGCCGGCGCAGGAATTCGAGCAGCTGCTGGAAGCCGCGGGCAACGCGGGCCAGTTCGCGCCGACCGGTTACGAGAACTTCCTGGGCGGCATCCTCCGGGCCGGCAAGAAGCTGGTGAGCGGCGCCGTCGGGCTCGTCAAGAAAGGCGTCGCCGCCGTCGGCAAGATCCTGCCGGTGAATCTGCTGCTCAACAAGCTCAAGGGCCTGGTCCGGCCACTGCTCAAGCGCGTCATCAGCGCCGCCATGAATCGGCTCCCGGCAAGCGTCCGTCCGCTGGCACGCAAACTGGCCGCGAAGCTGGGGGTTGCGGAGGCCGAAGCCGAGGACCATGCCTCGGCCGAGGGCCTGGCCGAAGTGTTCGGGCTCGAGGTCGCGTCCCTGCTTTACGCGCCCGAGGCGGAGGAAGAACTGGGCGAAAGCCTCTTCGAGGTCCGGGACTACGAGTCCACGGATTCACTGACAGCCCTGGAGGCGGCGCGGGCCACCTTCACTGAGCGGCTCGCCGCCCTGCCCGACGGCAGCACACCGACTGCCGAGGTTGAGCAGTTCCTGCCGGCCGTGATGGCCGTGCAGCCGCTCATCAAACTGGGCATCTCGATCATCGGCCGCCAGCGGGTGGTGAAGTTCATCGCGGACATCCTCGCCAACCTGGCCAAGGGCCTGATCGGCGACGGGCCCGCCAGGATGCTCGCCACACCGGTCGCGGACCTGGGCCTGAAGGTATTCGGCTTCGAGACCGGCGCGGAATCTGACCGGATCCGCGCGGCCGAGGCAGTGGCCTCCACCGTGGAAGGGGCAGCCCTGCGGCTCTTGGAACTGCCAGAGGCCGTCTTCGAAGACCAGCTCCAGCTGGCCGCGGCGGCACAGGAAGCCTTTGTGGATGCAGCAGCCGCTTACCTGCCGGACCGGGTCCTGCACCAGGACCTCCCGGAACGCGAAACAGCCGGCGAATCCGGAGTGTGGGTCCTGATGCCTCGCTCGGCCAAGCCGCGCTACAAGTTCCGCAAATACACTCGTGTCTTCGCCATCCCCATCACGCGCCAGGCGGCGCGGGCCATCCGCTGGTCCGACGGCGGCACCTTGGAAGGGCACCTGCTGGACCGGGGCGTCCGGAGGTGGCCGCTGGAAGCCGAAGTTGACCTGTTCGAGGCCATTCCCGGCACCCAGTTCGGGCACCTGACCCAGGACGAAGCCACAGACGAAGCGCTCGCCGCGGACAGCAGCGAGTTCCAGCTCCTCACCCCGGACATCGCCGGCCTGCTGCTGCACGAACCCGCGCTGGGCAAGACCGCCGCCTCAGGTCCCGCGGGCGGACGCGCCATGGGGCGTGCCAGGCCGCAGGTGGGCCGCCGGTACTTCCGGATCCGTTCAGCTGCCTTGGGCCGGGTCAACCGGGCCAAGCGGCTCGCGCGGCGGCTCCGGGTGATCATGGAACCGTCCAAGCGCCGCCTGCGCGTGCAGCTGCGGCTCTCCGAACGCCAGGCCCAGCAAATCCTGGCCATGCTGCAGCCGTCGTCGCCTGCGGCCCGGCGGGACCTTCCCTCGGTGCTCGCAGCGCTGCGGCAGCTGTACGAACCCCGGCTGCCGCAGATCCTGGCGGCCAGGATGGTGCGGCACGCCCTGGCAAAGGACGCCGCCGAAGCAGCCGCACCTGTGGAGGCCCTGCTGAAGGCCCTGGCCGGGTCGCTGTCCAAGTTCCTGACCCAGCGGGCGGCCCAACTGGCGGCGGCCGTGGCCGAACCGGCGAACGGCGTCACCATCTCGATCACGTTCCAGGACCTCACCAAGGAAAAACTCGGCTCAACGGTCCAGCTGCCCGAGGTGGCAGTGCAGGCGGGGTGGAAGTCCAGTGGCCAATGACTTCGCCGCGGAAAAGGATGCCCTGGCCCTCGAGGTCCGGCACTGGCACCGGGCCAGCGCCGCGCTGACGGACCTGGAAGTCCTCGCTTCCTCGGCCTCATGGCAGGCGCTGGAAAGCTACATGGGCCTGAGCATCCGGGCGAGCCTCCGGGCCCTGGCCACCGGCGTCACCGCCGAGGCCGGCGTCCTTGCCGCACGGCTTGCCACGGCCGCCGGGCCGGAGGAGCTGGCCGGAATCCGTACCGCACTGCTGCGGCTGCGGCGCCGCTACGAGCAGGTGGAGACGGTCCTCGATTTCTACGGCGACGCCGTCAACACCCGCACGAGCCCCCGCCTCGGCGCCGTTCTGCGCGGGCTCGATGCCCTGGCCGTGGACAGCATGGACCGGGTCCTGCGGCCGCTGGGGCTGGCCACCCCGCCGGTCCTGACCTACCTGGACAAAGGGATCGGCGCGTCCATCCTCCGGTCCGGTGCCCGGTTGTGGGATGCCTCCCTCTCACCGGTGGCGGCCATCAAGATCACCCGGCACAATTTGTGGCGGCCTACCTCCTTAATTCATGAGACAGGCCATCAGGTTGCCCATATGACGGGCTGGACGGCCGAGCTGGGCACGGCACTGTATGACAGGATGGCTCCCGTTTCGGTCCTTGCCGCCGAAAGCTGGCGGGCCTGGGCCAGCGAAGTAGCTGCCGACGTTTACGCCTTTGCGTTGCTGGGGTACGCGCCCCTGCCGGCCCTGGCCACCGTGGTGGACGGCCCCACGAGCAAGGTGTTCCGGATGCCCTACGGTGACCCCCATCCCTTCGGCTGGATCCGGGTGCTGTTCAATGCGGGCCTCTGCCGCTCCTGGTTCGGCCCCGGGCCGTGGGACGGCATCGCGCGGACCTGGATGACCCGCCACCCCCTGGCCAAGGCATCCCGTGACGTCCAGGCCATCAGCAAGGCGAGCCTGGCGCAGCTTCCGGCGTTGGCGGACGTGTGCACCCGGACGCCCTTGCGTGCGTTCGGCGGCGCGTCGCTCGCGGCGCTCGCGGACCCGCGCTCCGTTGCCCCGGCGGAACTTGCCCGGCTTGCCGAAAGGGCGGGCGCCTCCCTTTACACCTCCAGTTACCTGCAGCGCCTGGAGGCGATGCGCGTGCTGGCCTGGACCGTGCTGAACGGCCAGTCAGTGACAGGGTCCGACGACGGCGTCGAACTTTGGCTTCGAAGGATCGGCGGCGCTGCGGCCGCCGCAGCCTGACCCACCAACGGGAATAACAGTTACGAAAGGACGAATGTCATGGCAGAGGACACGGGCCCGGCCCGGGCATCAGCCCGGAGTTCTGCGGCCAAACAAGGGACCAAGGCCGACGACCCCGCTGACGGCCAGCCGGACGCGGAGGAGCTGACGCTGGCCGTTGCCAAGGCGATCGGTGAACAGCTCAGCGGCGCCATCCGGGACGTGTTCAGCGAACAGCGGGACATCTTCGCCGGGCAGGCGGCGCTGCGGGAAGCTGACTACGTCCTGGTCCGAGAGATGGTGCAGGAACAGATTGCACGGCGCGAAAAGGACGCGGAACTGCTCAAGAAAATTGAACAGTCCGAGACCAAACGCCCGGATCCTGCCCCCATGGCCCGTCGCATCGACGCGGAACCAGGGCAGTTGCTGCTGGGCCTGCAGTTCAACGCCCTGAGCAATGCCCTCTCAAGCCGCAAGCGCACCCGCGTGGGCCGCGACGACTCGCTGATTCCACCGCCGGAAATCCGCAAGGTTACCGTTGGCCAAAAACAGGTCTTCACACTGACCTTTGTGGCAGCCCTCCCCTCTGCGGCGGCCACCGTGGGGATCCAGTACCTGGATGACCAGCCCAAGGACTTTGTCCGGGTGGACAAGCTCTCCGGCAACAGCCTGGACCTGGCCTCAGACCGGGTGCAGTTTGTTGAGCTGTTCGATGGGCGTGCCCTGCCGATCGCCTACGGAATCCCCTACCGGCGCTGATATCAAGAACCCTTTGGAGGCCCACGATGTTTCGTACCCTTGCCCGGCTGGTCGTTGACCCGACACTGCTAAACTCCGCTGCCACGCCCAATCCGGACGTGGTGTTCGCCCACAATCCGCGGCAGCTCAGCCGGTGGCTGGAGGAAGTGTTCGCGGTCAACGGTGTGGTCAAATACGTGCCCAACCCGGCGCCCACCATCACGGCAGCCACCGGCCAGCAGGCTGTCATAGACGGCCTCAAGATGCCCCCGTTGCTGCTGGCCGAACTTCCCAGCGCCATCACCCAGGGCACCACCATTCCGCCCGGTTACAAGGTGAACCCGCTGCTGGGGACCACCACGCCCCTGCCGTGGGACCACCTGATCTATGCCTTCCTGCTGGAGAACACCGGCATCGTGGAGATCCTGGGTGAGGTGGTGCGGCGCTACAAGGTGGGCGAAACCATGGCCCCGCCATCGGTCCAGACGCTGGTGTGGGCCCGGAACACGGAGGAGCTGTTCTTCCGTGATCCGCCGGCCTTCCACATTCTGGGGGTCACTAGCCAGCTCCGCCCGGACGCAAGGGTGAACCGCCGCAACGCGTACTGGCGGATGTTCGGCCGGGACCTGTCCCATCCGCCGCTGGGTGCGCCGTTGGAGGGCCAGCCGTGGAAGCGCGACGTCGGGGCGGGAGCCAACAGCCGTTTCTTCGACATTTGGGAGGAGCTGCTGCGGCAGGTCTGGCAGGGCATCCTGAACGACCGGAACCAGGGCGGCCCCAACGCCACGGACCGCAGCTACATCGCCTACCTGTGCCAGTCCCTGTCGGAGATGCTTACCATGCGGCGACGCGGCGGGATGCTGGCCCAGGAGGAGTTCGCGTATGTCACCATGCTCAACTGGTTCCACCTGACGGTGGAGTACGAGACGCCGGTGGTCAAGGACCTCAAGGCCGAGGCCGGCACCAACGGCAACCCGGCGGACCGGCTGGCAGCCATCGGCGCCCGAGTGGGGATCAATCCGCCGCGGGAAAGCCGGGAGCTGTTTGAACTCGCCGGACTGCTGTCACCGCTGATGTGGTTCATTGAAAACGGCGCCTTCAACGACGAATCCGATGCCGAGATGCTCTACCACTCCAACCTTGTTCCCAACCCGGTGGTGGCCGATGCGATGATCCGGATCATCGACCTGTGGCAGTCGGCCACCGGCACCCGGATCAAGGACCCCACGGTGGTGTCGGTCAGCCCCGACGCCAGGCGTCCGGCCCAGCCGCTGCGGCTGCCGGAACCCACGCCTAACGCTGCCGCTCCGGTGTTTACACCCACCAGCAATGGCACCAAGGCCAAGGTCTAGGACCCGGGGGCACGATCATGGAGGACTACTCAGTGGCGCAGCTGTTCGCGGTCAACGGGAACGGCGAGGCGCACCAGGAGCACACCGGCTGGCCGGTGAAACAGGACGTCTTCTCTTTCCAGAACCAGGCCGAGTACCCGCCGGCCCCCACGGAGGCGTTCGCCGGGGACTTGTCAGAAGAAAGTGCCGGAACGGAACATTCCGCCGGGGAAGAGTACGACGGCGGCGGGTACAGCGGGCAGCCGGGTGAAGCCCTGTGGAACCAGACGCTGGAGGACCAGACGCTAGACGATGAGGCACCGGGAACCACGACGGCCGAGGACTACGACAACCTTACCTGGGGCGAGCAGGAAGACTCGGCGTTCGCCTCGTGGGCGGAGGCGGCAGACCTGCAGGAGACAAGTGAGGCCACCACCTGGGAAGTGCAGGAGGATCTGGCAGGCGGCCAGGCCGGCGTCGGACCCGTGGAGTCCCCTGACCGGCTGTGGGAGACCGGGCCATCCCGGACGGTACCGGCCGGGCGCCTGGTGATTAACCGTTTCCCCCAGCTCCGGGCCCATAAGGGCTCGGCGCCGGATCTCCTGCTCAAGTGGAACAGCATGCCGCAGGATGTTCAGACCGTGGATGTGGTGATTCACCTGCACGGCTATTCGGGCAAGCGCGCCGGCATGAGCATCATCCGGGACAAGGAGCCTGCCAGCGGTCTTGATTTCGCTGACCCGGCCCAGCCCGGAACACCCGGCCGGACTGCACCAACCCTCGCAGTCCTCCCCCGGGGGAACTACTTCGGCGGCAACAGCGGCGCCGGCTACTCCTTTCCCGAACTGAGCAAGCCCGGGGCCATCCAGAAGCTGGTGGCAGCAGGGCTGGAGGCGTTTAACCGGGAAGCCGGCACCGCCGCCGCGGCGGGGAAGCTGATCCTGACCGCGCACTCCGGCGGCGGGGCACCGCTGATGGCCATCCTCCGGCACACCGATCCGGACGAGGTCCACACCTTTGATGCCCTCTATTCGGATCCCACCGCGCTCATCGCATGGGCACGACGCCGGATCGCGGCCGGGAGCGGCGCCCTCCGGGTGGTCTTCCGGCCGGGTGAGCCCACTGCACGGAACAGCGACCGCGTGGCGAAGTCGCTGAAGCAACTGGCCCCGCCGGCGTCGTTCCGGGTGGAAGCCACCAAGGTGCCGCACAACGACATCCCCCGGAATTTCGGCTGGCTGCTGCTGCGGGACGCCGGCACTCCCCTGCCCGGCGCCACCGCCCGGGAAGCGGAAGCCGAAGGAGCCGAGCTGTACTTCGGCGAGACCGGCTGGCGCTTTGACGGTGCAGTCGGCGAGGGTGCAGCCGGTGAGGCGGATCCCGGTGAGTCACACTTCGATGAGTCGCAATTCAGCGGGGCGGAAGCGGGCGAGGCGGAAGCGGGCGAGGCGGGAGCCGCCGTCGGGCTTTCCGAAACGGAAACGGACGAAACGGAAACCGAAGCCGGGGAGCCCGAGGCCGGCGAGTGGGAACTTGCCGCGGCGGAGGCGGAGGCTGAGGACATCGGCGAGCACGAGGTTTTCCCGTCCGGGGCCACGCTGCCCACCACTACAGGCAAGACGGGCAAGGGCGAGGAGCACTGGGATCCGAACAATGCCGGGCTGCCGCTCTACGACACGGGCACGGCTGTCCGGGCGAGGAAGCTGGCCCCCAACTTTACGGTGGGCGAGCTGGTGTTCAGCGGCAACCAGTTCGCCGACAAGGCACGGATTTCCCCGGCGCTTGTAGCGGCGCTGCAAAAAATCCGCGACCGGGTGGGCAGGCCCGTCAGGATCACGTCCGGGTACCGGTCCTGGCAGCGGAACGTTGCGGTGTACAGCCAGGCCCGCCCGCCCAAGAAGCCCACGCTCAGCCGGCACTGCAGCGGCCAGGCAGCGGACATTACCGTGGCCGGGATGTCCGGACTGGACATCGCCAAGGCGGCGGTGGACGTCCTCGGGGACGGGATCGGTGTGGGCATCGGCACCGGGTTCGCGCACGTCGATGTCCGTGGCAAGTGGACCGTGTGGACCTATATCTCCGGGGCTGCCGGCGCAGCCGCGGTGGCGCAGCTCAACGCCCACCGCGCGGGCCGGAAAGCAGCGCCTGCCCCGGTACCGGCGCCGCAGACCTCGGACCGGGCGGCCGGCCGGGTGGTCCGCGGCACGTTCAGCAGGTGCGCTACAGGCGAGCAGCCGGGCGCGCGTGCCATGGCCGACCAGTGGCGCCGGCTCACCGGCCGGCAGGCTGGGACCTTCAACTGCCGGAAGACTGAATCGGGCACGCCGTCGCTGCACGGCGAAGGGCGGTCCATCGACTTGCACGGGCGGGTGGACCGGCCGGCCGAAAAGGCCCAGGCGGACGCGTATGTGGCCTGGATGCAAAGCAACGCCGTGGAACTGCAGGTGGCGTACCTGATCTGGAACCACAACCAGTGGAGCTGGGCGCGCCGGGCAGAGGGCTGGCGCCCGTACGGCGGAAACAACAAACACATCGACCACATCCACGTGGACCTGAGCTGGGAAGGGGCCAAAAACCCCAGCCCGCTCTTCAGTGGCGTCGTGCCGGGCCTGGGCGGGGCACCGGCCCCCGCTCCCCCGCCTGTTCCGAAGCCCGGGCCGGCTCCCGCCCCGAACACCGGCGTCCCGGCGCACGTGCAGGAGTTTGTACGGCTTTACCGGCCGGAGGCGCAGCGCGGGCAGCAGGACAGCGGCGTTCCCTGGCTGGTGACCCTGGGCCAGGCGGCGCTCGAATCCGGCTGGGGCAAGAAGGCACCGCGGTACAACTTCTTCGGCATCAAGGCAAAAGCCACCGATCCCGAGCCACGCCGGCAGCTGCTGCAGACCCGGGAAGTCCTGGGCCATCCGAACGGCAAGTTCCCCCGGGTGATCTCGGTGACGCCGCGCGCCGACGGCAGGTTCGACTACGTGGTGATGGACTGGTTCCGGGCCTATGCCTCGGCCGCGGAATCCTTCGCGGACCACGGCGATTTCCTGCGCAGGAATGCCCGGTACAGGCCGGCGTTCCAGCACCCCGGCGATCCGTACGCCTTCGCCAGGGCTGTCGCCGCCGCCGGTTACGCCACTGATCCTTCCTACGCGGCCACGTTGTCGTCCGTGATGCGGCTGATTGAAAGGGCCGCCTGAGGGCAGTCCGTGACTGCTGGCCGCTTCCCTCCCCAGGGGAAGCGGCCACCGGCCGTCCGGTGCCGTGCCGGGCCATGCCGTGCCGTGAATTTTTCCTCTCCGCACCCGTGATGTGGCCTCCGCCACTAATGATGTGCGAGGGGGTGGTTTCGCATGGGCGGTTCCAGGCGGCAATCGAAGGTATTCGAGGCACCAGCCTTCGACGCGCTGGCGGATGCCAGCCCCGACGCGCTCCTGGCCGTGAATCCGGAAGGCATCATCCTGCTGGCGAATGCAGCGGCCAGCCGGCTGTTCGGGTACTCCCGGGATGAGCTGGTGGGCGGCGAGCACGGCTGCTCCTGTCGGAGGGATTCCGGAATGAGAACTTTCTGCTCTTTGAACACCTTCAGGAACATCCCAATGAGCCGCCGCCACCACGCGAGGTGTACGGCGTGCACCGCGACGGCACTGAGTTCGCTGCCGAGGTGGCCGGTTCCCTGCTCGACGACGGCGGCTCGCAGGTGCTGCTGGTTTCGGTCCGGAGTACAGAGGGGCCGCGCATCAATCTAGGAAGGGCTGTATCGCATGGAGCAGACTCGCTACTGATCCACGACTCGCCGGAAGCGTAGAGAGTTTACCCTTGGTTCATCTTGGCAGTCCTGTGAACGAGACGGGCCTGCGACAGACTTTTAGCACTCCACGAATTGATCACTTGTAATCGTTCGACCAGACCAGCGGAAAACGGACGCCAAGATGCACTCCGGGACCGCCCGGGTCAAGATGCCGCCGGGGAGGAACCCCGCAGACCGGAAGGATAGTTATGGCCGGCTTGTTCGAAGTGTTCGTTGATGCTGAGTCGCATTTCAGGTTCCGCCTCAAAGCCCCCGATGGGACCGTGCTGGCCGTGTCCAAGGCCTTCGACGGTAAGCCCGCAGCCGTTGCCGGGATAGCCGCCGTGCGTGAGTGTGCAGGTACCGGGCTGATTACCGACCTCGGCGAGGCCGGCCGGAGGGATCCGACGTCGTCCGCTACTGCTTCCCAGCGCCACGAAGCCCAGTGGTTCCCGGCTGGTGAAATCCGCACACGTGCCAGGGCGATACCCAGCGCACCCACGCCGCGACGGACCGGCGCGGCCTGAGCTCCGAGTTCAGCAAGATCACTCAGAAATTCCGGCGCCCAGCACCCTTGTGCCGCCATCCCGCAATTCCGTAGCTTCGCCAGGCCAAAACATTCTGCTTGTAGCCGGGAGATGTCCGCGGGTGTACCTCTGCCATTAATCCGGCATTCATGTTCAGCGCTTCCAATTGTGTATAGGGACTTGATCGCCGAAGTCACCGCAACGCAGCGGGAGTCATAGCCCGCTAATGGAGGGAATGATCAACCGTGCAAAAGCGTGCTGTCAAATACTTCGGAGCCCTGAGCCTGGCCTCCGCGCTCCTCGTCCTTACCGCCTGCGGCGGGCAAAACAATCCATCGACAACCGGAAACACAACGGGCGGAGGCGCCAGCGGCAGCGTCTCCGTTGACGGTTCCTCGACAGTGGCCCCCTTGACTGAAGCCGCAGCCACCAGTTTTCGCAGCAAGAACTCAGGCATTAACGTCTCGGTTGCAACGTCTGGCACCGGTGGCGGATTCAAGAAATTCTGCGCCGGGGAGACCGACATTTCAAACGCCTCCCGCCCGATCAAGGACGAAGAGTCCGCCGAGTGCAAGGCCAAGGGTATCGCGTACACCGAAATCGTTATGGCGAACGATGGGCTTTCCGTCGTCGTGAACCCCGAAAACGACTGGACCAAGTGCCTCACGGTCAAACACCTGAACAAGATCTGGGGCCCGGCAGCCGAGGGCAAGATCAAGACCTGGAAGGACGTTGACCCCTCCTTTCCTGCTGAGAAGCTCGACCTGTTCGGCGCAGGCACCGACTCGGGTACCTTCGACTACTTCACCGAGGCCATCAACGGCGAGACAGGGGCCATTCGCACGGACTACAGCCCCTCCGAGGATGACAATGTAACGATCCAAGGCGTCCAGGGATCAAAAGGCGCTTTGGGCTTCTTCGGCCTGTCCTACGCAGAGGAAAACCCCGACGCCGTCAAGATCGTCCCGGTGGACAACGGCTCAGGCTGCGTCACTCCTTCTACCGAGACGGTCCAGAACGGCACGTACAAGCCGCTCGGACGGCCGTTGTTCGTGTACATTGCGAACAAGTCCTACACCGAAAAGCCCCAGGTCAAGGAATTCGTTGACTTTTACGCTGAGAATGCACCTGCGATCGCCAAAGAGGCCCTATTTATCGGTCTGACTGAAGAACAGTCCGTCAAGGCCAAGGAATCGCTGGCCTCGATCGGCAGCTAGCGGCCGACTCTCGATAGCCAGTTGCTTCTGTCATGACAACCGTCCGTGAGAAGGGCGGTCCGGCCAAAGCGCCGGGCCGCCCGATCCCGTTTACGTTCACCGGAAAAAAGCGCCACGGCGAACGCGTCATCCGTATCCTGCTTGCCCTGGCCGCGGCCGTCACCATCGCCACGACCATCGGCATCCTGCTGGCACTGATAGTGCCGGCGTTCGGATTCTTCCGGGAAATCCCGGTGACCGACTTCCTCTTCGGTGACCGCTGGGCGCCGCGCTTCGCTCAGGCGTCGTTCGGAGTGGTACCGCTGGTTACAGCCACGCTGTGGACGACGCTTATCGCTCTTGTGATCGCCGTGCCATTCGGTCTCGGGGCCGCGATGCTCCTGTCTGAATACGCCAGGCCGGGCGTTCGCAAGGTACTCAAGCCGGTTCTGGAAATCCTCGCCGGCATCCCCACGGTGGTCTACGGGTTGTTCGCCCTCACCTTCGTGCAGGCCAATGTGTTCCGGCAGTGGCTCGGCCTGGACACCGGCGCCTTCAGTGTTCTCGCGGCCGGCGTCGTCATGGGCATCATGATCGTTCCGACGGTCGCGTCCGTTTCCGAGGACGCCATGTCCGCGGTTCCTCAAGCAATGAGGCAGGGCTCCGCAGCCCTGGGGGCCAACCGGATGCAGACCACGCTTCGGGTAGTTTTCCCCGCTGCATTGTCGGGCATCATCGCCGCTATCGTTTTGGGCGTATCCCGGGCGGTCGGTGAAACCATGATCGTCGCGATGGCCGCAGGCAGCCAGGCCCGCATAGTCTCGGGACCGCTTGAACAGGGCCAAACCATGACCGGCTTCATCGCCAGCGCCGCCCTGGGCGATTCGCGCGTGGGGTCCATCCAATACGACACACTCTTCGCGGTGGGGCTGCTGCTGTTCCTGATCACCTTGCTGGTCAACTTCATCAGCATCGCCCTCGTCCGTAGATACAGGCAGGCGTACTAATGAGAACTGGTCAGCGGAACGTCCTGGACCCCGTCAAACCGCTCGGTTACCGGGCGAAGAAGCTCAGCGGGGAAAACAGCCCGGCCTCGTTGGCGTTCCTGATCCTGATTTGGGCCGCCCTGGCGGTGTCCTTCGTCTTCCTTCTGGTGCTCATCATTACGACATTCGTGGAAGGTTTCGCCGTGATGCGGCCTGGACTGTTTACCAATTATCCCTCGTCGTCACCCAGGGACGCAGGAGCGCGACCCGCCATACTCGGGTCCGTGTGGGTTGTAGCCGTTACGGCAATTCTGACCATCCCGTTGGGCGTCGCGGCCGCTATTCATCTGGAAGAGTTCGCAGACAAACACAACAAGTTCAACCGCATGATCGAGCTGAACGTCCAGAATCTCGCAGCGGTCCCCTCCATCATTTACGGACTGCTCGCCTTGGCTTTCCTGTCAATGTTGGGGTTCCAAAACAAGAATGTCGTCATCGGCGGGGCAATGGCACTGGGTTTGCTGATCATGCCGGTCATCATCATCGCCACGCGCGAAGCCATCAGGTCCGTTCCCCAGGAAATCCGCGAAGGCTCCATGGCGCTGGGAGCCACAAAGTGGCAGACCGTTTGGCGTCAGGTCCTGCCATCCGCCGTGCCCGGCATCGCCACTGGATCCATCCTGGCGCTTTCCCGGGCGCTGGGCGAGGCAGCTCCCCTGCTGGTCCTGGGCGGGCTGGTGTTCGTGAGTTTTGACCCCAACGGCATCATGAGTCAGTTCACGACCATGCCCATCCAGATCTTCAACTGGTCCAGCCGTCCCCAACAAGAATTCCACGAACTCGCCGCCGCGGCGAGCATCGTCCTGCTTGTCCTGCTGGTCCTCATGAACGGCCTGGCCATCTACATCCGTAATCATTATCAGAAGCGGTGGTAAACCATGACCAAAGACACCGGCGTTCCCGTCCTCAAACCGGAAGAGGAGGCACGTCTGCACGAGCAGCACGGCGTCGCGGTCCACGTGGCCCCCACACACAAGCGCGGCGAGAACACGGACCGCGTGCGCGATGCCATCCTGACCTGCGAGGACGTCAACGTTTACTACGGTGACTTCCGCGCCGTCACAGGTGTCGACCTGGAGTTCGCCCGCAATCAGATCACGGCGCTTATCGGCCCGTCCGGCTGCGGCAAATCCACCCTCATCCGGGTATTGAACCGCATGAACGACCTGATCGACGGCGCGCGCGTCGAGGGCAAGGTCTCCTTCCGCGGCGTGGACATGTATGCCAAGAACGTCGACGCCATCGAGGTCCGCCGGCGCATCGGCATGGTATTCCAAAAACCCAACCCGTTTCCCAAATCCATCTACGACAACATTGCCTACGGCCCCCGGGTGACCGGGATGAAGGTCGAGAACATGGATGACCTCGTTGAAGAGGCACTCACCGGCGCTGCCTTATGGACCGAGGTGAAAGACAAACTCAAGCAGTCGGCGTTTGGACTGTCCGGCGGCCAGCAGCAGCGGCTGTGCATTGCGCGGACCATCGCCGTCAAACCGGACGTGATCCTGATGGACGAGCCTTGCTCCGCCCTTGATCCCATCGCGACGACCAGGATCGAGGATCTGATGGCGGAACTGCGCCGGAACTACACCATTGTGATTGTGACCCACAACATGCAGCAGGCAGCGCGCGTCGCGGATCGGACGGCCTTCTTTACAGCACTCGCTGACGAAGGCACGGGCGACCGGACAGGCGTCTTGGTTGAGTATGGGACGACAACGCAAATATTTGAATCGCCGCGCGATCAGCGGACCGAGGATTACATTTCCGGCCGCTTCGGATGAATTCACCATGAAATCGCCTCTCGAACACAATCCCCCGGTTTCGCGCCGTCGCCATTGGCCGTATAAGGTCGTGGCGGTCACTGGCCCCTCACCCATCATCGTCGACTCTGACCAGTCGTTGATTCCCGGGGGAATCGAAATCTGCCGCTATCAGGATCCGGCCAGTGCGCTCGTGAGCATCGGAGCCGACCCGCCCTCTCTGGTTCTCGTGACCACGGACATCGAGGGCATTCCGTTGCCCGATTTGGTCCGGGTACTCGTCGGGCAGGCAGATGTCCCTGTCCTGGTCGGAGTCCGGAGTAGTGCCGAGGGCCGGGACCAGGGTTTCCAGGCGCTGGAATGCGGCGCGAAGGGTCTGGTCGCCTTGCCGTGTACTGCAGAACGGCTGGCCAAAGCCATAACCCAACTCAATCTGCGTGCGCCCACCGTGGCTGCACTCCTGACCAACGGACCCATCGTTCTGAACACGCAGTCGCGCCGCGTGCTGGTTGGAGGCGAGGATGTCCATCTGACGAGGAACGAATTCGACGCTCTCGCTTATCTCATGGCCGCAGCCCCCAGAGTCGTTCCTTTAGAGGAGCTAACGATGCATTGTGCACGTGAGCGCGCTATGGATCAGGATGGGCCGCGCACGGCGTTGGGCCGGGCCCGCCGCAAGATGGAAGCCTTAGGGGTGTCCGCCGTCATTGAAAACGTGCGGGGTGTTGGCTACAGAATGTCCCATAATCCGGAGCAGACAACTGTTCGCGTACAGCATCCTGAGTAGTGTTGGCTGCTCCCCCGGATCGCAGACTCGCACGGCCGCTCGCACGAATGCTGATTTTCAGGACCTTCCAGAATCCAGAGTAGGGAGTATCTGCCATGGCCGACCAGCACGACATCAAACTCGGGCTGCAGGACAACACCGAGGTCTTGCAGCGCATCAGCAGCCGTCTGGCCGTGCGTTTCGCCGGGATCTTTGCCGCCGAAACAGTGGAGCGCTACGTTTTCGAGTCCTACGCGGCCTTGGCCCGGACAGCCAAAGTCACTGCCTATCTGCCCGCCACCGCCGAGCACTTCGCCAACGATAGGCTCAGGGCCCTGGCCAAATCCAAGAACGAAGCGTCATTCTCGTCCGGGATCCCGGAAGTTCTGTTCGTATGTGTCCAGAACGCCGGCCGGTCCCAGATGGCCGCCGCGCTGCTGAACGTCGAAGCCAAAGGTAGAATCCACGTCCGCTCTGCTGGCTCCATGCCCGCTCCGGACCTGGATTCTGCTGTGGTAGCGGCGATGGCCGAAATGGGCGTGGACCTCACCAAGGCTTACCCGAAACCGCTGACAGACGACGTCGTGCGGGCATCGGATGTGGTCATCACTATGGGCTGCGGCGATTCCTGCCCAATCTACCCGGGCAAACGATACGAAGACTGGCACCTGCCTGATCCCGCTGACCAGTCCCTGGCAACAGTCCGCGCCATCCGCGACGAAATTCATGGCCGCGTCAGGATCCTCGTATCATCCCTGCTGAACAAGGAAGAACCAGCACCATGAATGCACGTCAGCGGTAAAATCCTCGTGTGGGCACAGGCGTCAATGCCTCACCAGGGCAACTCGAACGCAGGATTGCCCGCTTCCGGCTCGGCCGGCACTGTTCTGGGGTTTTATTAGCTGGCCCGCTCAGCGCGCCAAGGTGGTTGGTCTGCCTCAGACCTCTCGGAAGCAGTTGCCGGCCTACCGCGCCGTCGTGTCCTTCTCCGGCGACATGTCGCGTCTCTCAATCAGCGGTCGTGTCATCGCAGCCCCAAAGCCATACCCGTCGCTCCTGGTAGTCACGACCCTACAACGTCCACGGAAACTGCCGGGCAACAACCTAAGGACTACACCCGATGTCAGTTATGGCGATGGCTGGCGCACGGGGCGATGGTGACATCATCCTTTGCTCCCGACGACCTCGCCGCCTGGGGTTGGCGCATCCCGTTCGTCATAGGCGGCGTCCTCGGCGTCGTCGGTCTCATCCTGCGGGCCCGCGCAGACGAGACCCCTGAGTTTGAGGCATCTGCCCTCGTCGATCAAAAGTCCGCCTGGGCGCGCCTGATGGACCTGCTCCGCGAACACCCGAAGGCTCTGCTGCAGGCAGCGGCGCTCTCTGCCCCGGCCGTGGCCTACTACACCTGGGCCACCCTCCTCCCCACCTACGCCAAGCTGACCACCGGCCGGGACCTGTCCTCCACCCCGGCCGGGAGCGTTATCGGGCTGGCCTTGCTCGTCGTCATCGTGCCGGTCTGCGGCGCGCTCTCGGATCGACTCGGCCCACGCAAGATCTTCCCAATCATCGGTGCCATCGGCATGATCGTGCTCTGCTACCCCTTGCTCCTGCTGCTCAACCAGCCGGGCTTCGGCGTATACGTTCTGGTGTCGGCATCCGGATGGGTGGTTCTCGGTATCTGGCAGGCCGTTTACCGACCATTCAGGCCGAACTGTTTCCAGCATCAGTCCGGGTAGCAGGCATTGGTTACGCCCATCAGATCGTCATCGCCGTCTTCGGTGGCACCGCACCACTTATCGCCGCCGCATTCGTCGGCGCCGGACAACCCATGTACGTCGCGGTCTACATGATCGCGATTGTCACCCTCAGTCTCATCGTCTACTTGACGCTCCCGGAGACTGGCAGCCGGGCCGGTTGCCACCGTAGCTCCGGCAGACCCGGAGGTACTGGAGGGTGAGCATCTGCTCTCCGAGACTGCACACGGCGGGATCCAGGCGAATGGTTCCAAGCCGTAGGCGTCCTTCTCGTACTCCCGTGACCATGTAACGCCCCCGCACTTCGGGGATCGCCCTCGACCGAGGTCCGGTCGAGGGCGATCCCATGTCCGGCCAAGGCCAGCAATGGGCTGGTTGATGATAAACACAAGTGAGTCGCGGACACCTCCGAAGTTCACGCTTGTCGAGAACAGGCCACTCCGGCGTCAGATTGAGCTACACCCGAATCTGACGATGTAGCGGGTCTTCCACCCAGGAATGGATCTTGGTGTACTCCTCGACCAACAACCCGTCACCGACCGCGTGAATACTTCGACCAAAAGGAGTTGATACTGGTAAGGCCAACCCCACCCCGGTAGGGAATCGAGTACTACAGTGGATGCATGGCTCCCAGCCGCCATCCGCTCGACGACCTCCGCGAAACCATCGGCCATCTGGCCGATCAGCTCAAGCTGGCCAGTTCAGAGCGCGTCGACGGCCTGGTCGGCGATCTCATCGGTGCGAGGCCCGGGCCGGCCCGGCCGCTGTCCGAGGTGCAGGCCGAGCTCGACGCGCTGGTCGGGCTGGAGACCGTGAAGGAACAGGTGCGGGCCCTCGTCGCACTGCTCCAGGTCCAGGCCCGCCGTAAGGCGCACGGCCTGCCGGAGGTGGCCACATCACAGCATCTGGTGTTCCTCGGAAACCCGGGCACGGGCAAGACCACCGTGGCGCGGCTCCTGGCCGAGATGTACCGCGCGGTCGGTCTGCTGCAGAAAGGCCATCTGGTCGAGGTCGACCGTTCGGGCCTGGTGGGGCAGTATGTCGGCGCGACCGCCATCAAGACGGACCGGGTGATCCGGCGTGCGCTGGACGGCGTCCTGTTCATCGACGAGGCCTACGCGCTGGCCCCCGAGGACGGCCGGATGGACTTCGGCCCCGAGGCGATCGAGGTCCTGCTCAAGCGGATGGAAGACCACCGCCACCGCCTGGTCGTGATCGTGGCCGGGTACCCGCGGCTGATGGAGACCTTCTTGCTCTCCAACCCCGGACTGCGCTCCCGGTTTGCCCGCGAGATCACGTTCCCCGACTACTCCGTCGACGCACTCCAGACGATCTTCCACCAGATGCTGGCCCAGCACGAGTACACGCTGGAGCCGGGTGCGGACCAGATGCTGCGCCGCATCCTCACCGGGCTCCACGCGGGCGAGGACTCCGGCAACGCACGGTTCGCCCGCACGCTGTTCGAGCAGGCGCTCAACCGTCAGGCGCTGCGGCTGTCGCTCGACGAGGAACAAAGTCTCGACGCGCTCGATCGTGAGACCGTCATGACGCTCACCGCGGACGACATCGTCGAGGCCGCGCTGGCCTTGGGCGAGGACCCGGAACCGGAACCGACGCCGGAATCGGAACAGTCACGTTGGCGGCGCTGGCTGGCCTGACCGTATCCGCGGCGGCTGTCAGGCGAATGCACGTACCGCCCCACTCAACCGCGCTAAAGGCTCTGACCTGCGGGAAAGCTGTGCCCAAGGTGGGGCTCGAACTGCATTCGGGATCTTGCAAGCACTGGAAACTCCCGAAAACATGCGGAATCGGAAGCAGTTCGACGGTTGAAAAGCCCGATCCGACGTAAAACGTGTGGACAGTAACCACACCCACTTCGGCAAAACAAACCGAGCACTTACTGCTCCCGTGACGTCTAAGGGGAGCCATCCGAAAAGAACTTCTTACCAAAATCGGCGACGTCATGCTGTGCCCGCAGCCCGGACCATGAACTGGTGTTGGACAACCACGCCCAACGGACCGAACCGAAACGAGGAACGACGAAACCCAGCCACAGCAGGCGGAAGGCCCACTAGCCAGGGACTTGAACCCGCCACCCACGCACCTGAATAGGCTCCGCGGCAGCCCGGCTACAGCCCGCGAACCTAGCGTCGGAGGACGCCACCACGGGAACTCCCGAAAGCATGGAATCCAGCTCCACTCTAAGAGCTGACCTTTCCCGCGAAAATTTCGTACGTCGCCGGGGCAATTTGTTCGTACTTGCCCCGCTCACCAAGCTGGCAGGGCGGGCAGGAGTCTGTCGGCCTCGATGTGCTCCGCCTCGCCCCGTGCGAGCCACTGGAGCAGGCCTTCCCGGTCCGACGTAACGTGCAGGGCGCCGTCACCAATCACCCATTCATCCCGCTCTTCGGTGACCAGGGTCATTCCCGGGGCACCCTTGGCGCGCAGCGAACGCACCACGGCTTCGATGGCGTTCAAGAGTGAATCAGGGTCGGCCTGCGCGGGCCGGAGTCCGTGTTGCCTTGAATGACTTCGGCACCGGCTACTCTTCGCTGGGCCGGCTGCAGGATCGACCCGTGGACACCGTGAAGATCGACAGGACGTTTGTTTCCCATGGTCCGGACAGGTGAAGAGCGGCTGCCGATCCTATGCTCGATGATCAACATGGCGAACGGCCTGGGCCTGACCGTCACCGCGGAGGGCGTGGAGACGGCGACGCAGGCCCACTAGCTCACGGCGTTGGAGTGCGATTCGCTGCAAAACCTGTACTCGCTCCCGGAACGGGGCAGTCGGCTGGAACTGGCAGTGCGCCACGCCGAACAGGCGATCAACACTCTGGAGGGGCTCTCCGAGCAGGCTTGACCAGCAGCGGCACGTCTGAGCAGCCGCGCCACGCCGCCGCGGACATGGTCCACGCGGTCGCGGCGAACGGCCCTTCCGGAGCTGTGAGGGATATCATAAAGATGCGTCTCCGCCGAGGTCTCGGGCGGCCCCAAGTCTCGGTTTTTTGTGGGTAACGGGCGCACCTATGGGGGAGGGTATCCGCGTGTCTCATACAGGTCTACTTGAGCAACGTCCCGCCACCGGCACGAGCATGGCCAAACTGGGTTGGCTGATTGTGATTGGCGCCGTGGTCATGACCGTTCTCGGGCTGTTTTTTGCTGCCAACAGCGGCACTCCCGCTGCCATCGTGACGGGTGATCTCTCCATCCTCCTGGCAGCCGCGCTGGCAGGCCGCAGTTGCGCCCACGCCGCCCGCCGTGGCGGCTCAAATGCCCGCGCCTGGACCCTGATGTCGGTGGCCGCCTATGTCTGGGCGGCCGGCATGCTCGTCTGGACGTACTACGGCCTCGCCAACAACCACGTCTACCCGTTTCCTTCCCTGGCGGATGCCCTATTCCTGGCCTATTCGTTGCCGGCCGCCGTCGCGCTTTTCAGCTTCAAGCGGCCGGGCGGGACCACCCGGGTGGGGCTGATCCGGACGGCGCTGGATGGGGGCGTGATCGCCGGCTCGGTCCTGGTGATCAGCTGGCACACCGCGCTGGGGCCTGCGATCAGCTCGGACGGCGACCTCCTGACGCGGCTCACCATCACCGCCTACCCGGTGGTGGATGTGGTGATCACGTCGCTGGTGCTGGCCCTCGGGATGCGCAGGCAGCCCGGCGAGCGACTGCCGTGGCTGTGTTTCGGCGGCGGCCTGCTGGTCCTGACAATCACGGACAGCACCTACGTGAGACTGACGTTCGAAGGCGTCACGGGTGTTACGGGCTCCCCCCTCGCCCTGGGCTGGATCAGCGCCTTCCTCCTGATTGCGCTGGCGCCGCTGCTCCCCTACGCGGAAAAACCCCGGCCGGACCGCAAGGCATTTGCCCTGGCCCTGGAACTGCTCCCCTACGCTCCGATCCTGCTGGCCGTGGCAGCGCTGGTAGCCCCGCACGTGCACGAAATCCAAACCTTCCTGCTGGTGGTGGGAAGGCTAACGGTGGCATTGATCCTTGTCCGGCAGGTCCTGATCGTCGTCGAAAACCTCACCCTCACCACCGGACTCGAGAAGGAAGTGGCCGCGCGCACGCAGGAGCTCGAGGGCCTGGGGGCGATCGTCAATTCCTCCTCGGATGCCATCCTCAGCACCACACCGGAGGGCGTCATCACCAGCTGGAATCCGGGCGCCGAGCGCCAGTATGGCTACTCGGCCGAGGAAGCGCTGGGCCGCGACGCGCGGTTCCTGCTTCCGCCGGGTAGCACGGGCCGCGAGGACGAGGTGGTTGAGGCCCTCAATAACAGCGCCGACGCCATGAGCTACGAGATCGATCACCTGCGGAAGGACGGGACGGTCATCCCGGTCTCCCTGACCATTTCCCCTATCCGGGAGGCGGGAAACATCCGCGGGGTCGCCATCATCGCCCGGGATATCACCCTGCGGCGGGCAGCCGAGCAGGAGCTGCAGGCCGCGCGGGAAGCGGCACTGGAATCCAGCCGGCTCAAGTCCGAATTCCTCGCCACCATGAGCCACGAGATCCGCACGCCCATGAACGGTGTGGTGGGGCTGACGGCGCTGCTGCTCGAGACCCCGCTGGACGAGACACAGAAACAGTATGCGCAGGGCGTCAAGGGCGCGGGCGAGGCGCTGTTGGCCCTCATCAACGACATCCTGGATTTCTCCAAGCTGGAGGCCGGCAAGGTGGACCTGGACATCCGGCCCTTCGATCCCCGCCTCCTCGTGGAGGAAGTGGCAGGCCTGCTGACCGAACCGGCGCAGGTCAAAGACCTGGAGCTGATCGCCTACTGCGACCCCGACGTACCGGCCAGACTGCAGGGCGACTCCGGCCGGATCCGCCAGATCCTCCTGAACCTGGCCTCCAACGCCGTGAAGTTCACCGCCTCCGGCGAAGTCTCCATCCGGGTAAAGGTGGAAACGCCTGACGCCGAGCCCGGCTCCATCGCGACGGTCTATTTCGAAATCCGCGATACGGGCATCGGCATCGATCCCGCCCACCATGCGAGGCTGTTCGAGTCGTTCTCGCAGGCGGACGCCTCCACCACGCGGCGCTACGGCGGCACCGGCTTGGGCCTCGCCATCTGCAGCCGGCTCACCGAAGCCATGGACGGCGAGATCGGGCTGGACAGCCTCCCGGAGGAGGGCAGCACGTTCTGGTTCCGGATCCCGCTGCCGGTGGCGCCGCCGTCAACCGCCCCTGTCCCCGCGGCCGGCTTCCTCGCCGGACTGCGCGTACTGGTGGTGGATGACAACGCCACCAACCGACTGGTGCTGGAATCCCAGCTGCGGGGCTGGAAGCTGCAGCCGGAGACGGCTCCTGACGCCAGGGCTGCCCTTGCCCGGGCGCGCGAAGCGGCTAAGGCCGGGAAGCCGTTCGACCTCGCCGTGCTGGACCTGTGCATGCCGGACATCGACGGCCTGGAGCTGGCCCGCGAAATCAAGGCCGACGCCGGGCTGGCTGGCCTCGAGCTGATCATGCTCACCTCCACCATGCAGGTCGACGCGGTGGAAATAGCCAACGCGGGGGTCCGCGAATGGCTGATGAAACCGGTCCGGAGCTCCGAGTTCTACAACCGCTTGGTCCGCCTGATGTCCACGCGTGAACATGCCGCGGCGTCCGCTGCCACTGCCGCAACTGCCTTTGCCACCGCGGAGCAGGCTTCCTCAGGGCAGTCCGGCGCCCCGGAGGTGCCGTCCCGCGGCCGCATCCTGGTGGTGGAGGACAACGAGGTGAACCAGCTGGTGGCCCGCGCTACCGTGACCAAGTTCGGGTACGCCGTCGATGTGGTGGCCGATGGCGCCGCGGCCGTCGCAGCCACCGCCCGGAACCAGTACGCCGCAGTCCTGATGGACTGCCACATGCCGGTGATGGACGGGTTCGAAGCCACCCGTGTCATCCGGCTGCGCGACGGCAAACACAGCCGCCTGCCGATCATCGCGATGACCGCCGGCGCCCTCGACGGCGATCGGGAACGCTGCCTCACCGCGGGCATGGACGACTACCTCTCCAAGCCCGTGAACGCAGCGGAACTCGAGGCCGCGCTGGCACGCTGGGTGCCCGACCAGGCTCCACAGCTGCTGGCTGTTACGGGTGGCCGGCCGCCGTCGGTGGATCCGGACCGGCTGGCCACGCTGCGGGAACTCGGCCCGGAGGACGGCCTGGGCCTGCTGCCCGCCGCAGCCGAGGCCTTCCGGAAGGACGTCCCGTCCCGGCTGGCAGTGCTTCGGGAGTCCGTCCACAACGGCGGCGGCCAGGCGCTGGTCCAGGCCGCGCACGCCCTGAAAGGCGCGGCGGCCAACATCGGAGCCACCGCCGTCGCAACCCTGTGCGGCGAGCTGGAGCAAATCGGACGCAGCGGAAAGAACGACGGCGGCCCGCAACTGGTCAGCCGGCTGGAAGCCGAACTCGTGCGGGTGAACTTTGAACTTGATCTCGCGCTGGAGGTGGCGCAGTGAAAGTCCTGGTGGCCGATGACGATCCGGGCTCGCTCCTGGTGGCCAGGGCCGCCGTCGAACGTTCCGGCCATGACTGCCTGGCAGCGGCGGACGGCGACGAAGCCTGGGCTCTGTACCTGGAGCACCGGCCGGACGTGGTGGTCACTGACTGGATGATGCCGGGAATGGACGGGTTGGCGTTGTGCCGGGCCATCCGGGCGCGGGACGCGGACCTGTACACGTATGTGGTGCTGCTGACGTCGCAGGGGTCCCGGGACGACCTCCTCGCGGGGCTGGAGGCCGGCGCCGACGACTACGTCACCAAGCCGCTGGACCCGTTTGTGCTGCACGCGCGGCTGCTGGTGGCCCTGCGGGTGACCACGCTGCACGCCGACCTGGCGCATTACCGGAAGGTGCTGTCCCAGCAAGCCCGGACTGATCCGCTCACGGGCCTGCACAACCGGCTGAAGCTGTCCGAGGACCTGGAGCAGCTGCACGCCCGCAGCCAGCGCTATGCGGAGGAATACTGCGTGGCCATGTGCGATGTGGACAATTTCAAGAGCTACAACGACATCTACGGCCACCAGGCGGGCGACCTCGCGCTGCGGACGGTGGCGGCCGCCCTGCTGGGCGGGGCGCGCAAGAGCGACGGCGTGTACCGGTACGGGGGCGAGGAGTTCCTGCTGGTCCTGCCGAACCAGTCGCAGCTGGGCGCGAAGGCGTTCATGGAGCGGGCGCTGGACCGCGTGCGGGACTTGGAGATTGTCCACTCCGGGGATCCGCTGGGGCAGCTGACCTTGAGTGCCGGCATCGCCGCCTTCAACGCCGGCCACAGGCCCGACGCCGAGACCCTGCTGGGCGAGGCCGACGCCGCTCTGTACGCTGCCAAGGCAGCCGGCCGGAACCGGGTGGAGCTAGCGGTCTAGCTAGGTCAGGGAGCAGGCTCAAACAACGTTTATGACGGCAGAGTTCACTGAGTACCGGCTTCCAAGGCGCAATGCGCCGCTCACGATCCAGAATTTCGTTCGGCGCTCCTCCGTCGCTTATCTCCTCGCGAAATTCTGGAGAGTTCCCGGTTCCCCAAGTTGCGTCCGGACCCTCAACAGGCAGTGCATCGTGGCCTGCCAGGATTCGTAGCGTCCGTAGTTCCCCGGGTCCAGGATGAACTCCCAGCTCATCTCCAGTTCGGCCCGCAGGTCCTCGGGCCAGTGCCGTATCCCCGCTTCAAGTGCCACCCCGGCGACGCGGACCCTGTCATCGACTTCATCAAGGGCGCGCTCCAGCCGGGCCATGTACTCCTCATCGCTCTCACCGGGGAGCTCGATGATCAGCGGACTCCGGTTCAGAGCCGAATGCCAGTCACCGAAATGCGAGAGCAGCACCCGCTCACAGGGCATCCCTGCACGTCAGCAGCACCTCCCCCGGTGAGTCCTTGCGAAATGCAGCGTTCGGCGGCACAGCCCCGCTGGTTGTGGCGGCACTCATCGGCGCCACCGGGAACAAAGTCGTTCCCGCTTACTATCTGATGGGCGCTGCCGTTCTGGGACTTATTTCCGTCTTCTTCCTTAAGGAGACAAGTAGGAAACCGTTGAATGGGTCAATGCCCAATGTGGAAACCGAGGACGAGGCCGAACACCTCGTGGATAGCCAGGACACCAACAAACTCCTCGATCCCGACGAGATGCCTCTCCCCCTCGTGGCCTACTCACGAGATGGGAGGCACAACTAGCTACCTTCAGTTGATTCTCGGACGACGAGCTGACAGACCTCGACTCCAACGCGCAGGAGTCGATAGCGGAAATACCTGAGGCGGCGCGTGCTCAAGGGCTACCTGCGCCATCTGGCCGCCTCGGTTGTTCTCATCGACGAGCTGTTGCAGGACATTCATGTGCTGCATGGCAAGACGGAGATGACCCGTGATGACATCGGCGCGTCGTAGTCCTTTCGGGCCTTCCGCAGCAGTACGCGGACAAGTACAACGGGCTGTTTCGCTCAGCGTTTCCTCATCGAGGCTGCCGATATGAGCGCCGAACTTGCGGCCTGCTGGACCTACCCCAGCTGTGTGGCCGAGGAACTGGCATGGTTACGGGAGACGGATGGGCTTCAAGTTCTTCGTAACCCAAAGGGGAGCTTGAAAAGTTGCTCGTCGATTACTATCCCCACATCAGGTTGAACTACACCCAGATCTGACACGGGGCAACTGAACAAACCGTTGTCAGAATAGGATCCAAACCGCTGTGTCCGACGCGGTCTTGAATTTCATGACGATAATCAGACGGAAGGTTTCGGAGACGCGTCACCGGATCGGCACGAAGAGCGCGGCCAGCGTTTCTGTTGTGGCTAGAGTGGCAGCGTGAAAACTCTTGGGATTGATCTGGCTGCTGATCCGAAGAGAACGGCTGGTGCGGTCATTGAATGGCTTGACGGGCAGGCGCGGCTTGTTCATGGGTCTCTCGGCGTCAGGGACGAAACCATTGTCGAGCTTTTCGGAGCATCAGATGTGACCGGTGTCGATTGCCCTCTCGGCTGGCCTCGGCCCTTCCTGTCATTCCTGCTCGGTCTTTTCCGGGATGATCCGGATGCCGTGCTGCGTCATGACGGGTTGGAGGGCCGTCGTGAGCTTGCCTACCGGGCCACCGACCGGTTCGTCACGCGGACAACGGGTCTGATTCCGTTGAGCGTCTCGGCGGATCGGTTGGCGCATCCGGCCATGCGCTGCGCCGTCATTCAGGCCAAAATCGCGCGTGCCTGGGGTGTTCAGCCCCGGGACGGTACGGGACGTCTTGTCGAGGTCTACCCTGCCGCCTCCTTGAAGATATGGGGCGTCTCGGCCCGAAGGTACAAAGGCCGCGGGACGCCTGAGTCGGACGTTCGCGAGGACATCCTGGGCCAACTCACCGCCGCGGCCCCTTGGCTGGACCTTGGCGCCTACCGGGACCAGCTGATCGCCTCGGATGATCTGCTCGACGCCGTCATCGCATCCCTGATAGCCCGCGCTGCTGCCCGCCGGGCTACCCTGCTTCCCGGCCCCGATCAGGACCTCGCAGCGCGTGAGGAGGGCTGGATCCACCTGCCGACCGGTTCGCTCACCGACCTGAACAATTAGCACGACCTGGCTGCCCATGACCAGCCGTGAAACACTGCCCCCATAATGCCCACGCTTAGCGTGCCGATGACCATCGCAGCGGACGGCTGCCCGGCAGAGCGTTCCAACGTTTCCGTGTCCACTCTGGCTGATTCCTCAACGCCCAGGACGCCGGGCGATCCAGCTCGGGCATGGCAAGCCCGACGCTGAAGTTGTACTCCTGGAAACGCCGTCCCCGATCCCCTCTCGAAGAGCTGGTACTGCCGGATTGACAGCCGGTGGGCATCTCCATAGTGCGCCTGGTCTGGACAGGGACCGAGCTCCTGACCGGCGATCATTCACCCCTTCACCATCAGGACTATTCCGTGGCCCCGATCCCGAATGAATTTCATCCGGGCGCCCGGACCACGGTGGGTAGTCTCGAGACCTTCAGTTAAGGGCGGGGAGTACGTGGGCCACCACTTCCAAGTCGGCCTCGAGCCAAGCCAAGGTGCGGCTTGCCATCGGATTCAGAAGCCTTCCGTGTGGGCACTTTCGGGAGGCAGTCAGAACTCTCGGGCAAAAGCGCCCTGGTGGTCATGCACTTATCCGCCGGACCTGCGATGAACAGTCGTGGAAGGCAGAAACAGGCAACGACACAGCACAGACGCACTCCCCCAACTCCAAACAGGTCATGCAGCTAGGACCCAGCCCGACCATGAAGGAGTAAGAATCCCTACCGACAGGAAGCACCCGTCCCACAGCAACGGCCACCAAACGAAAAGGGCCCCCGAAGGGGCCCACAAGTCAAGCTTTGTACACCGTCAGCAGCAAAAAAGCCCGTGACCTGCGAAAACACTGTGCCCGAGGTGGGACTCGAACCGCATTCCAACCCCTGCAAACACTGGGAACTCCAGAAAACATAGCCAATCCGAGTCAATCCGGCGGATGTACGAACCAGTCCGAAGCCCAGAGTGTGGACAATGTCCACACTTTCTTTTTGCCCATTTCCCTGCACCATCGATGCGACTGGCTCGCCTCCGGGGAGGCGCGGCAGATCCATCTTCTGGATACTGACGCTCCGACCCGAACTGCCAGACTCCAGACCCTGGGTTGAGGCATGGAAGACGATGGGCCTCACTCGAAGCCGTCCCGACGGGGGCAAGACACGGACTTGGACTGGATGCGGGTCATGGACGGAAGTTCCTCCTCAGCACAGCCTCAGCCCGGGATTCACCGGCAAGGTGATGGCCGGAACCATCAAGACGATCCCCAAGAGCCGGGACGCGCAGCCCCCGGGAAGTCGCCGCCGCTGGCGCCTAGCTGGCATACCACGACGTCGGCTTCACCACAGGCCTGGTCCTCTGCATCTCAGGCGGACTGACCAGGTGACGACCATACCCCAGGCACCGTATACACTTCGGGACCTCCGGGACCTCCGAACAGGGGCGCCACAACACCCTTCTCATCTAATCGATTGTGGTTGCCCGGCTCCAGGCCACGCCAATTTGCTGAGTTGCGGTACTCGAGGATTTGTCCGATGCGTCAGGCTGTCGTAAGACAGCCTGACGCATCGGGTTGCGCCCTTCGAACTGGCAGGGAAATGCTAAAACAGGCAGGGCTATTCTTCAGGTGCCAGGGTGATGGTGGTTCCGTTGAGATGCTGACTGAAGTCGAGCTGGCAGGAGAGCCTGGAGCCGCATTCCCGGTACCCCTCGGCTTCGACGAGCAATTCCAGCTCATCGTCGCTGCGTTCCCCAAGGGTGTCGAAGACCTCCTTCTCCACGAACACGTGGCAGGTTGCGCAGGAGGCGGTGCCGCCGCACGATGCCAGGACAGGAATGTCATTGTCACGCAGGGCCTCCATCAGGGTCTGGTCCGGCTCCCATTCGAGGCTGTGGGTGGTTCCTTCTCGGTCGATTACGGTCATCTTGTTGTTGCTCATGGCAGTTCCTTAGATTCGGGCCGACGCAGCGTCGGGGTCAGTGGGATTGGGGTCGGTGAGAATGGCGCCGGTGAGAGAAACGCCGGGGTCCCCTGCGAGCGTCGCGTCGATCCGGGCTCCCTGGGCTATCAGTTTCCTAGCCGGCCGGAAATCGGTCAGGCCCGCGATGGTGTCGACGGCGGCCAGGCTGCCGTCCCGGAGATAAACCACCGAGAACCTGCCGCCTGCAGGATTGCCGCGCACAATCACGTCATCTTCCGGATGGCGCACTCCGACGGTCTGTAGCCGGACACCGTGCTGAACAGTCCAGAACCAAGGGATTTCCGGATCTGCGGCCCGCTGGCCAGTGATGTGGGCGGCAACCTGGTCCGCCTGGGCCTGCGCATTCTGGATGCATTCCAGGCGCTGGCTGGCGCCGTCGATCGGGCTGGTGAACCGGGTGACATCACCGGTCGCGTAAATCGCAGGGTCAGAAGTCCGGCCGTCCCCGTCCACCAGGATGCCGTCCCGGCACTCGAGTCCGGCTTCGGCGGCCAGCTCCTGGTTGGGCAGCACGCCGATACCTGCCAGGACGACGTCGGCAGGGAAGACGGTGCCGTCGGCGGTGACTACGCGCTCGGCCCGCCCGTCTCCTTCAATCGCCGTGACTGCGGCGCCAAAGACGAACCGGACACCGTGCTGCTCGTGGAGCTGTTCGAAATGCCGCGATACCGGGGCTGAGGTCACACGGCTCATCACGCGGTCCTGGAACTCCAGCACCGTGACCTCGCAGGCCTTCTCGGCCGCCGCGGCGGCCACTTCAAGTCCGATATACCCGGCGCCGATGATGGCGATGCGGGCTCCCCGAACCAGCCGCCGCTTGAGCTCGAGGGCGTCGTCCCGCGTTCTCAGCGACTGCACTCCGGCAAGCCTTGCGCCGGGCACCGTGAGGGGCCTTGCCTGCGAACCCGTGGCGATGACGAGCCGGTGGTAGGCGTGCCGGCTGCCGTCGGAGAGCAGGACTGTACGCCGTTTGCGATCGATGGAGTCGGCAGTCATTCCTACCAGCCGGTCGATGCGCTTGTCCTGGTAGAACTTCTCCTTGCGCAGGACGGCGGACTCATCAGTCTCTTCGACCTTCAGGAGTTCCTTGGACAGCGGGGGACGTTCGTAGGGCACTTCCTTCTCGGCATCGACCAGGACAATGCCGCCGTCCCAGCCGCGGGTGCGCAGTGCCGCAGCCGCTGCGACGCCGGAATGGCCGGCGCCGACGATGATGATCGGCGCCTGGACTGGTTCGTCGGTTTGCTGATCTTCAGGAATCTGCTGCTCAGGCATCGGCCTGCTCCAGCATCACGTGTAGGTGCTCCGGCCCCGAGTTCGTCAGGTTGTTTCCGCGCACATATTTGATCGGCCTGTCCGGATCCAGGGTGAGCGACGCCAGCTTTTCGGCGAGAAGCTTCACCGTGACCAGGACCTCAAGTTTGGCAAGGGGAGCCCCCAGGCAGCTGTGGACGCCATGGCCGAACCCGAGATGGCCGTCGGTATTCCGGTCGATGTCGAACCGCTCGCCGTCGGGGTACTTGTTGCTGTCCCGGTTCGCAGCGGCGGGCAGCAGGCGGACGATGGCGCCAGCCGGAATTTTCACGCCGGCCACTTCCACTTCCTCAGTTGTGATCCGGCTCGCCCGCTGCACCGTGCCGCGGTGGCGGGCCAACTCCTCGACAAAAAGGTTCGCGTCGTCCGGATTCCGGCGGATCCTGTCCAGCAACTCAGGCTGTTCGCTGAAAACGCGAAAGGCGTTGGCCAGCAGGATGGTGGTGGTGTCGTGGCCTGCAACGAAGACAAAGGCGCAGAGTTCCTTGGCTTCCTTTTCGCTGAGCAGGCCCTCCTTCCACATCCGGGCGATGTGTCCTCCGACTGAATCGCTCTCCTCGCGGTACAGGCGCTCCATGGTGTCCTTCAGGTACGCGAAGAACTCGAAGGTGCTCTGTTCGTCGGTGCCTGTGCCCTGGGCGTTGCGCGCGAGCCGGCCGAAGTAGCTGAAGGTTTCGTCCGACCAGAACTTCATCTTCTCGAAGTCCTCGGCCGGCACGTCGAGCAGGGCGCTGATCGTGGACATGCTGAGCGGGATCGCGTAGTCGTCCACAGCATCACCACCGCCGGCGGCCAGCATCGGGGCCAAGTACTTTTCGGCGTTTTCTCGGACCCGATCCTCGAACCGGGCGATCGCCTTGGGTATAAAGGCCTGCGCCACGACCTGGCGCAGTCTTGTGTGGTTGGGGGCGTCGAACAGCGTCAGGAAGGTCAGCGGGACAGGGTCCACAACCTGCGAGGAGAAGACCTTCGGCGCCCGCATGGCCCGGCGAACGTCGTCGTACCGGGAGATGAACCAGACGTCCGAGACCGGTGAATGGGCGCGGAGTACCGGGGCGTTGTCACGCATCCACTGGTAGTGGCGGTAGGGATCCCCCTGCGTCCCGTCGTCGACCACCTTGAAGGGCGCTATGCCCTCCGGCCAGTCCAGTTCGTGCGAATACGGCTGCAGCCCGGTGTTTCCTGCTGCGCTTCCGCCGGTGCTGTCGTCCGAGGAGACCTGGGGTGTTGCTGTCAGTGGGGCAGACATCATCGTCCTTCTTTCCGTTTGGCTTCGACGTGAGCTACGTCTCAACCCACCATGCCGGGTTCGCCGTGCCCCACCCACAGGTCTTCCGTTCATCGGTTGCGGAAGTCGGCCGGTTCTTCAGCCTGGCGGCCTTGCAGCCGGGCGCGGCTTCCAGTGTGAGCGGATTTCAGCGCACGGGAAATTCCGTGCGCAGCGGTCAGCAGGGCGGGGACGGTCAGCGGGATGGCTGCTTCCTGCCGAGGAACGATGACGTTGAGCGCCGCAGCGATGGTGTGGTCAGGGCCAAAAACGGGCACGGCGATGCCCGTCCACTCCGTGACGCCAATGCCGGGCAGGGCGACATAGCCGCGCTGCCTGATCTCGGCCAGGTGCTTCCGGATGAGGGCGGGGTCGGTAAGGGTCTCGGGGGTCACGGCGGCTAGCGGCTTCGCGAGCACCTCAGCCTGGACGGCGGACGGCGAGAAAGCCAGCAGCACAAGGCCGGACGAGGCTGCATGGATGGGCATTCTTTGCGCAATATGGGCGGCGTTCAGGCTGGAGTGCGGCGAGGAGAGGCGCTCCACGTACAGCACCGACCCGTGGTCCAGCACGGCCAGGGTGGTGTGCTGGTGGACGGCAGCCTGGACATCCTCCATGAAGGGCAATGCCAACTCGCGCAGGTTCAGGGCACGCGAGCCGCGGGCAGCGAGCTCCCACATCCGCATCCCGGGGCGCAGGTTCCCGTCCGGCTGCCGTTCCATCAGGCCGTGGAGAACAAGGTCGTCCACGAGCCGGTGCGCGGTGGTCAGAGGCAGACCGGCGCGGCGGGCCAGGCCGGAGAGCGTCATGGCCGGCAGGTTCCGGTCGAAGGCACTCATGAGCCGCACTACCCGGCTGATCACCGATTCTCCCGATGAAGAATTGGCCATGGCGGTTCTCCGACCGGGCGCCTAGGGGGCGACCACGTTCGCGGGCCGCGACGGGGTCCGCTCCGCGGCGAGCCTGGCGATGTCCCGGCCCGCACGGTAGCCGAACACCAATGCCGGCCCGATGTGGGATCCATAGCCCGGGTAACCGCCTCCGAATACGCTCACGGCGGCCGCGCCAACAGCCAGTAGTCCAGGAACCACTGATCCCTCCGCCGTGACTACCTCGGAGTGTTCATTGACGCCGAGGCCAGCGAAGGTGCCCAGATCGCCCATCTGGATCTTCGCAGCGTAGTACGGGCCCTTGCCCACGGGCGCGAGGTTAGGGTTCGGCTTGTGCTCGAGGTCGCCACGGAAGTGGTTGTACTGGGTGGAGCCGCGGCCGAAGGCCGGGTCCTCGCCACGCTCGGCGGCCGGGTTGAATTCGGCGACGGTGGCTTCCAGGCCTGCGGCATCGATGCCGAGCTTTCCGGCCAGCTCGGCAAGGGTATTGCCCTTGACCAGGTATCCGCTCTTGTAGAAATAGCCGCGGGGCATCGGCCAGGGCTTGGCGTAGCCGATGCCGTACTTGTGCATCGTTTTGGCGTCGCCTATTACATACCCGAAGGTTTTATCCTCGCCCTGGTTGTGCGCGATCATGGCTCCCCCGAAGTCGTGGTAGCTGAGGGCCTCGTTGCCGAAGCGCTTGCCGTGGCGGTCGACGGCGATCAGACCGGGCAGGCCGATGGCCCGCAAGTGCGGAAAGAGCCTCGGCCGCCCACTGAGGTACTTGAACACGGTCACCGGCGCCCAGGAGCCGACGCTGAACACTGAATCGTCAATGTGCCCGCCGGCACTGATCGCCATTGTGGCTGCATCGCCGCCGTGCCCGACGGTGGGCGTGAAGTGGTCGTCGCCGTCGGCGTCGTGTGGGAAGTACTGCTGCCGGAGTTCCTTGTTTCCGGAGAATCCGCCTGCGGCGAGAATGACGCCGGCGCGCGCCGTTACGGTGGCAGCGTGCTCACCGCCGATCACGGCGCCGGTCACGGTTCCGGCGTCATCGCGGGTCAGTGAAACGGCCGGTGAGGACTTCCACAGCCTGATCCCCAGGTCATCGGCACTTTTGACCATGCGGGTCATCAGCGCGTTGCCGTTGGAGCGGAGGACCGGACGCTTGTAGCGGGCGGCGTCGGCCCACGTACGCAGCAGCTTCTTCGCGACGTAGATGAAGGACCTGACCGACTGGTTGACGTGGAAGAACTCATTGATGTCGGGGCCGACCTGCGGCATGTAGCCGAAGACTGTGTAGGAACTCATGTATGGCTGCATTAGGAGCCGCTTGTCACCCAGCACCCGTGCATCCACGTCCTGGGGCAGAATGGCTCGGCCGGACAGCTTCGCCCCGGGCAGGTCCATCTGGTAGTCCGGGGATTTTTCCGGGTAGGTGAACTTCACCTCGGTTTCGTCTTCGAAGAAGGAGATCGCCTCGGGCACTGTGTCCAGGAACTTCCTTACTCCTGCTTCGTTGAACGTCTCCGGGGCGAGGTTCTTCAGGTAGGTCTCAGCTTCCTCCCGGGTATCGCCCTGCGCCAAGCCCTGCTTGTTCCCGGGGACCCAGGCCCATCCCGCTGAAATGGCCGTGGTTCCGCCAAAGTACTGTTCCTTTTCAGTAACAATCACGCTCAATCCCTGCGATGCGGCCTTCAATGCTGCGGCCATCCCTGCCACGCCCGATCCAATGACGAGGACGTCACAGACCACACTGTTTGCGGTTTCTGTCATGGTTCCTGCTCCGTTCTGCCTGCGGGCCACTCCTTCGCGGCGGCAGGCGTTGACTAACAAACCCCCAGTAGATCGGGGAGCACGGCCGCCTGCGAGGAGGATTACCATTGAGCGGGAATCCTGAGGAGGAACCGTGGCCAATTCCCCATCCGGCGAGTCGATTATCGGCCGTTTCGTGAAGATCGTGAGCGCCTTCGACGACAGGCACCCCGCCATGAGCGTTGCCGAACTCGGGCGCCGCAGCGGCCTGCCGGTGACCACCACCTACCGCCTGGTGAACGATCTGCTGCAGGAACGGCTTCTCGAACGCGAAGCCGGTGGAGATATCCACATCGGCACCCGGATGTGGGAGCTCGTTTCCCGCGCGTCCAAGATGCTGGGGCTGCGGGAAGCTGCCCTGCCGTTCATGGAGGACGTCCAGGCCGTGGTGCAGCACTCCACCACCTTGGGCATCCTTGATTCCGACGAGGTCCTGTACATCGAGCGGCTGGGCTCGGACAAAACCATCGTCGACATCACCAAGATCGCCGGCAGGCTGCCCATCCATGCAACGTCCTCGGGTCTAGTCCTGCTGGCCCACTCCCCCGCCGACTATCAGGAGACCATCCTGGCCAGGTCCCTGCCGAAGTTCACCGAAACCACCCTGACTGATCCCGCTGTACTCCGCCGCCACCTGGCCGAGATCAGGCAGCGCGGCTTTGCTGCCATGCCGGGCGTGATCGTTCCCGAGTCCAGCGGCATCGCCGTCCCCGTTTTCGGTCCTGACAACACTGTCCGCGCGGCACTGAGTGTGGTGGTCCCCCGGAACGAGGAGAACGCTGCCGCCCGCGTACCCGTCCTGATGGCCGCCGCACGGGGCATATCCAGGTCCTTGGGCTGGCGGGGCGAGCTTAAAGGGACGCTCCGCCAGAGTCACGGAAAGTAGGTTTTTCCGTTCATCGGTAATCATGTGGTTCCGCTCACAGCTCCCCTGCCACGCTCGTTAGAACGCAGCGAAGAGGCTGCAGGAGTACGAGGAGCACCACATGAATCCCACACAGAACCGCGTGGCCGGAAAGACCGCCATCGTCACCGGAGGCCGGGGCGATCTGGGCAGCGCCACCGCCACCCTCCTGGCTGACCACGGCGCGGTCGTCGCCAGCCTGGACGTTGCCGGCATCACGGCTGCCGGGGCGCACCCGAACATCAGCGAGTACGACGTCGACGTCACCAGTGAGGCCAGCGTCGCTGACGCCATCCGCCGGGTCCGTGACGAACTGGGCACACCAGACATCCTGGTCAACGCCGCCGGAATCATAGGCCCCGCCGGCGCATCCCACACCGCATCCGTGGCGGATTTTGACATGGTCTTCAACGTCAACGTCAAGGGCGTCTGGCTGATGACCAAGCACGTGGTCCCCGGCATGATCGAAAAGGGCACCGGCAGCATCGTCAACTTCTCGTCCATCCACGGCATCACCGGGGGCAGGAATGTGCCGCTTTACCACGCCACCAAAGGCGCCGTCCGGCTCCTGAGCAAGTCGGACGCGGCGGCCTACGGGAGGTACGGCGTCCGGGTGAACTCCATCCATCCGGGATCGATGAACACCAGGATGAGCCGCCGCTCGGCCGAGCAGTCCGAGATCGGCGCCGAGGCCTATTACAAGCAGTTGGTCGGCTCCAACCCGCTGCCCCGTCAAGGTCAGCCGGACGAGATCGCCTATGGCGTGCTGTACCTGGCATCCGACGAATCGCGATTCACCACAGGGTCCGAGCTCGTGATCGACGGCGGTTACACCGCCGTGTGAGCTGCCCCCCGGTCCCCAGCCCCGCACCGCGGGAGCTGTGCAGACATTCTTCCTCCTGAAAGGGAACACCATCCCATGAAATTCATCAACGGAACCGCGTCGGACAGCTACGACGTCGTCGTCGTGGGCTCCGGCGCGGGCGCGCTCACCGCCGCCGCCACGGCAGCCCGGGCCGGCAAGTCGGTCATCGTACTGGAGAAAAGCGAACTGCTGGGCGGCACGTCTGCCGTTTCCGGCGGCATGCTCTGGGTGGCAGACAACCATCACGCACGTAAGGCCGGCATTGCCGATTCCAAGGAGGCAGCCGCCGAGTATGTGCGCGCCGTGGCCCGCGGACGCGGCCGGGACGAGCTCCTGGATGCAGCATTGAGCTACGGGGATCAGATGCTCCGCTTCGTGGAAGAAGAATGCGGCGTTCGCTTCATCTTCCTCGACAACTTCCCCGACTACAGGCAGGACCTGCCCGGCGCCGTGCAGGGCGGCCGGACGGTGGAGCCCGAGCTGTTCAACAGCAGGGAAGCCCTGGGAGGTCTCACGGCGCACGTCCGCCGCGACGGCCGCGCGCCGTTCACCATGCAGGAATACGAAAACTGGGGCGCTTTCACCAAGTTCCCGTGGGCCGAACTGGCCGGCCGACAGGACGAGGGTCTCGTGGCCAAGGGCCAGGCCCTCGTCTCCATGCTGCTGGCCAGCCTGGTCCGCGACGGTGCCACGCTTGTCACCGGAGCGCGGGGGCACCGCCTGCTCACCGACGGCGGCGGGGTGACCGGCGTCGAACTGGAATCAGGCGAGGCTTTCCGGGCGAACGACGGCGTCGTGCTGGCTACCGGAGGCTTCGAGTGGGACAAGGCACTGGCCGATTCGATGCTCGCTTCGCGGCTGTACACGATGTGCTCGCCGCCCTCGAACACTGGAGACGGGCTGCGGATGTCCCAGCGCATCGGGGGCCAGACCCGCGGCACCCGCGAAGCGTGGTGGGCGCCGATGTCCATCACGGGCGACATGCGCGACGGGCAGCCTGTGGGCACGCTGCTCCGCTTCGAACGCCAAGGCCCCGGATCGCTGATGGTGAACCGTCATGGCCTCCGCTTCGCCAACGAATCGCAGAACTATAACGACCTGGCCCGCGGCCTGCAGTCCTGGGACTCCGCGGCGAACCGGACGCTCAACACCCCGGCATACGTCATTGTGGACCACGGCTACCTGGAGCGTTACGGCATCCTGGCGCACCGGGCCGGCCAGCCCACCCCGGACTATCTGGTCGAGGCGGCCACCCTTGAGGAACTGGCCGCGAAGATCAATGTTCCGGCTGCCAACCTCGCCGCGACAGTGGCCCGGTTCAACGAGTTTGCCGTCAAGGGCGAAGATCCAGACTTCGGCCGCGGCGAGAGCGCCTACGACAAGTATTGGGGCGACGACGACAACCCGTGGCCCAACCCCGCGCTTGGCCCGCTCCAGTCCGGACCGTTCTACGCCCTGGAAGTGGTCAACGGCGCCTTCGGCACCAACGGCGGCGTGGCCACCGACGGGCTGGCCCGCGTGCTCGACGTTGACAACCGCCCCATCCAGGGCCTGTTCGCCGCCGGCAACACCACTGAAAACGCCTACGCCGCAGGCTATCCCGGCGCCGGCGCAACCCTGGGACCGATCATGACCATGGGCTACCTCGCCGGACGGACCATAGCCGGCCAGTCACCGGAATACCGTGGCGCGGAACAGGCTGCCGCACAGGCTGGGCAACCCGCGGAACTGGCAGGTGTCTGAGATGATCCGCCACACCGTGCTCTTCAAGTTCAAACCGGATTTTCCGCCCGCCGACAAGCAGGCCTGGATTGATGGCCTCGACAACATGACCGGCAAGATCCCCGGCATGCTCAGCCTCAGCCACGGCCGGGACGTCCTCAGCACTGAGCGCTCTTTCGACTATGCCATCGTGGCCGACTTCGAAACGGTCGAGGACATCGCTGTGTACAACACGCATCCGCTCCACGAGCCCCTGAAGGGGTATTCGTTCCCCAACAGCGAGCAGATCCTCTCGGTGGACTTCCACCTCGCGGGCACGTCTGCTACCACCACTGAGACGACGCAGTCTTAAGGAGATTCACATGCAGTCTGCATCTACACCCGAGCCCGCAACGCAGCCGGCTCCCCGGAAAACGCCCGGCAAGGCCGCCCTGGCATCCTTCCTTGGCAGCACGCTGGAGTATTACGACTTCTTCATCTACGGAACCGCCGCCGCCTTGGTGTTCCCCCACCTGTTCTTCCCGTCCGCGGACCCTGCCATTGGACTCGTTGGCGCCTTCGCCACCTTCGGCGTCGCCTACGTGGCCAGGCCAGTGGGCGGCCTGGTCATGGGCCATTTCGGCGACAAATTGGGGCGGAAGAAGATCCTGCTGCTGACCCTGGGCATCATGGGCCTTGCCTCGCTCGGCATCGGCTTCCTCCCCACCTACGAGCAGCTCGGCGTCTGGGCGCCCATCCTTCTGGTGGCCGGCCGGCTGGCCCAGGGATTCTCCGCGGGCGCTGAGTCCGCGGGCGCCTCCACCCTCACGCTCGAGCATTCGCCCGAGGGCAAACGGGGCTTCTTCACCAGCTTCGTGATGACGGGCTATGCCTCCGGCATGGTGCTGGCCACCCTCGTGTTCATCCCGGTCACCGCCCTGCCCCAGGAAGCGATGATGAGCTGGGGCTGGCGCATCCCGTTCTGGCTCTCCATCGTGGTCCTGGCCATCGCCTACTGGGTCCGGACACACCTGGACGAAACACCGGTCTTCGAGGAGGCCCAGGAGAGCCACCAGGTCGCCCCGATGCCCATCAAGGAAGTGCTCCGTTTCCAGGCCCCGGACGTGCTGCGTGTCGCGGGCATGTCCATCATGTCCGTAATGCAGACCATTTTCACGGTCTTTGGGCTGGCATATGCCACCTCCACCGCAGGCTTCGACCGCGCCTCCATCCTGACCGTGAACGCCGTCGCCATCGGCCTGTCCATGTTCGCCATGCCGCTGGCGGCGAAGCTTTCGGACCGGATCGGCCGCCGGCCCCTGCTGCTCACCGCCGCGTTCGGGTGCTCAGCCACGATCTTCCTGTACTTCCTGGCGCTGTCCACCGGAAACATCGTCCTGGTCTTCCTGGCGGCTTTCCTGAACATGACTGTGCTCTACTCGGGCTTCAACGGCATCTGGCCGGCATTCTTCGCCGAGCAGTTCGCGGCTCCCGTCCGCTACACCGGCATGGCCATGGGCAATCAGCTGGGGCTGGTCCTCGCGGGCTTCGGGCCGATGATCGCCGGCATGCTCCTGGCTCCGGGAATCACGGGCTGGGTTCCGGTGGCCGTCTTCGGCACTGTCTGCATGCTGGTTGCTGCAGGGTCCGCGTTCTTCTCCCGGGAGACGCACAGGACGCTGATTCAGGACCTTGGTGCACCGTACCTGGCGGGCACGGCACGGCGTCGGGAAGCGCTCGACGAGCAGAAACGGACCCAGCAACCGGCCGTCCGGCTTCCCTAAGGGCCCCGATCCAGAGATCCATGACGAGAAAGGAATGCCCATGGCGCGACACATCGGCCGGCGGACCAGGTACACCAGCCACTGGCCAGTTCAGATATCGGGAATGCCCGCCGGCCTGCAGCCCAGGCCCCAGCCCAGGGAGGCGGCAGTGGAGACGTCCTGGCCCCCGGCTCAACCGGCCGACAGCGGCGAACTGACGGCGCTGCCATGGATCGGCCTGCACTACACAAGTGAGGGGTCTCAGCTTGCCGGCGGACAAACGCTCCCCGGAAACTGCTCTTCCGTTGATCGGAGTACTCCTGGGAAGACGGGTTTGTCATCAGGTTCCCTGGAATACGACGCAGGCGCGATATTCAAAGGAGAATCATGCCACTAGTAGTTCGCGGTACCCCACGTACCCCCCTCGACGTTGTTGACGGTCTTGCAGAGCTGGGCGTTGCCACAGTCCATGAGTCCCAGGGCCGGACCGGCCTGCTGGATATCCGTCTTCGTCCCATCTTCCCGGCCAGAATTGCCGGCAACGCGCTCACGTGTGAGGTTGCTCCTGGTGACAACTGGTCAATACACGTTGCTGTCGAGCAGGCCCGCCCCGGTGACATTCTGGTCGTGACTCCCACAAGTCCTTGCGACGACGGATACTTGGGCGACCTGCTCGCCGAAAGCCTCCTTGCGCACGGTGTACGAGGCCTCGTGATTGACGCGGGTGTCCGCGATGTAGACACCCTGACCGAAATGAGCTTCCCGGTCTGGTCCAAGGTCATCGGGGCGCAGGGAACTGTGAAGGAGACTGTCGGCAACGTCCAGGTCCCCATCGTGATCGCCAACCAGCTCGTCCGTCCAGGCGACGTGATAGTGGCGGACATTGATGGTGTCTGCGTTGTTCAACGAGAGGACGCGGCCACCACCCTCGCCAAGGGCCGTGAGCGTGAAGCGAACGAGACCGCCAAGCGCGCACGTCTGAAATCGGGGGAACTGGGTCTGGATATTTACAACATGCGCGACAAACTCACCGCCAAGGGGCTCGTCTACCAGGACTACCAGAAGTGACCAGTATGCAAGTGGCTATTCCCTGCGCCGTGATGCGCGGCGGCACCTCCAAAGGGCTCTACTTTCTGGCAGAGGATCTGCCCACTGAGCGCCGCGCACGCGACACCTTCCTGCTGGCGGCAATGGGCTCGCCGGACGCTCGTGAAATCGACGGCATGGGTGGCGGGCACCCGCTCACCTCCAAGGTAGCCGTCGTGAGCCGGTCGACCCGCTCCGGGATAGACGTGGATTACCTGTTTCTGCAGGTTTGGCCGGACCGCGCCGAGGTCAGCGACCAGCAAAACTGCGGCAACATCCTGGCCGGCGTGGCTCCGTTCGCCCTGGAAAAGGGGCTTCTCCCTGCCTCCGACGGCGTCACACCCGTGGCCATTCACATGACGAACACCGACTCCAAGGCAACGGCCTTCGTGGAGACACCAAAAGGAGTGGTGAACTACGCCGGTTCCGCTCGCATCGACGGTGTCCCCGGAACCCACGCGCCCATCACCATCAACTTTGACGATGTCGCCGGCTCAAGCTGCGGTTCCCTGCTGCCCACAGGCAATGTGACCGACCTGGTTAACGGTGTCGAGCTGACCTGCATCGACAACGGCATGCCCGTTGTCTGCCTCAAAGCCTCAGATTTTGGCATCACGGGCTACGAGACGCCAGCCCAACTCGAAGCTAATTCTGAACTGAGGACCCGGGTGGAAGAGATCCGCCTCCAGGTGGGACCCATGATGAACCTCGGCGACGTCACCAGCGAGACGGTTCCCAAAATGAGCCTGCTGGCACCGGCCAAGGGAGGCGGGTTCATCAGCACCCGCACCTTCATTCCTCACCGGGTGCACGAATCCATCGGAGTTCTCGGCGCCGTCTCGGTGGCCACCGCTTGCACGCTTGAGGGCAGCGTCGCCGCCCAGATTGGGGCCGCGGGCGTTATGCGTCCCACCGGCGCCGGCGTGGAAGTGGAGGTCGAGCACCCGACTGGCTTCTTCACGGTGCAGATGGAAATGGACAACTCTTCAGGCCAGCCCGTCGTCACCAAATCCGCCCTGCTTCGCACCGCCCGAATGCTGATGTCGGGCTACATTTTCGTTCCTCAATCATCCTGGGAGATCGCATGATCATCGATTGCCACGGCCATTACACCACCGCTCCGCAACTCCACAACCAGTGGCGGATAGATCAGCTGACAGCCTTCAAAGCTGGGCAGCCAAGCCCCGCCTACCCTGCCATCTCCGACCAGACAATCATCGACTCCGTAGCGTCGAACCAGCTGCGCCTCATAAACGACCGTGGCATCGACCTCACCATCTTCTCCCCACGGGCATCCGCTATGGGCCACCACGAAGGTGACCAACGAATCAGCCTTGAATGGACTACCGCGTGCAACAACCTGATCAAACGAGTTGTCGACCTCTTCCCTCAGACCTTCGTGGGTGCCTGCCAGCTGCCCCAATCTCCGGGCTCAGACCTTACAGAGTCAATCAACGAACTCGAACGTTGCGTCAATGACCTGGGTTTCATAGGTTGCAACCTCAATCCAGACCCCAGCGGCGGGAGGTGGGACTCGCTGCCCCTGACGGACAAGTACTGGTACCCCCTATACGAAAAGATGGTGGAGCTCGACGTTCCCGCCATGATTCACGTCTCGGCGTCGTGCAACCCCAACTTCCATGCCACCGGCGCGCACTACATGAACGCCGATACCACCGCTTTCATGCAGCTGCTTCAGGGGGACCTGTTCGGAGACTTCCCGACACTACGGTTCATCATCCCGCACGGCGGCGGCGCTGTTCCCTACCACTGGGGCCGGTACCGCGGCCTCGCGGACATGCTCAACCAGCCTGGCCTCGATACGCACCTGATGAACAACGTCTTCTTTGACACCTGCGTCTACCACCAGCCGGGCATCGACCTCCTCCTTGACGTCATCGATAACAAAAACATCCTGTTCGGTTCGGAAATGATCGGGGCCGTGCGCGGAATCGATCCCCACACCGGCCGGTACTTCGACGATACGAAGCGCTACATCGACGCCGCTGACATCTCTGACCAGGAGCGCGAACAAATCTTCGCCACCAACGCCCAGGCAGTCTTTCGCCACCTTAAACAAAGGCTGGAGGCCCTGGTCTGGTGAACACACCCTCATTCGTGAAAGATGCTGACTGGCTTGACTGGAAGCCAAACCCGAGTAAGCCGAAGTTCCGGGTTCCGGCCGGGGCCGTCGACGCGCACTGCCACGTGTTTGGCCCCGGCAGCATTTTCCCCTTCGCCCCCGAACGCAAATACACCCCGTGTGACGCCAGCCGGGAGCAGCTGTTCGCGCTGCGGGATTTCCTCGGCTTTGAAAAGAACGTCGTGGTGCAGGCCACCTGCCACGGCTCCGACAATTCGGCTCTTCTGGATGTCCTGGAGCGCTCGAACGACAAAGCCCGCGGCGTGGTCACCGTCAAGCCCGGCATAACGCCCGGGGAACTGGCCGGGATGCATGAGCTGGGTGTTCGCGGAGTTCGGTTCAACTACGTCAAGCGCCTGGTCGATCCAAAGCCGGACGAGTACTACCGCGAGATCATTGAGAAGATCCGCCCCCTGGGCTGGCACGTCGTGCTCTACTTCGAGCCCGCAGACCTGCAGGAAAAGTGGGAATTCTTCACCTCGCTGAATATCCCTATTGTCATCGACCACATGGGACGCCCCGATGTCACCAAACCTGTACACGGCGCCGAGTTCGGGGAGTTCCTGCGCTTTATGCACGAGAACCCCAGCGTGTACTCGAAGGTCAGTTGCCCCGACCGCATCACGGTCAGCGGCGCACCCGAATACGGCGACGTTGTGCCCTTCGCAAGGACCGTCGTGGAGGAGTTCCCCGACCGTGTTCTGTGGGGAACTGACTGGCCCCACCCCAACATGAAACACGGGATGCCCGACGACGGCATCCTCGTCGACTACGTCCCTTCGATAGCAACGACCCCGGCCCTGCAGGAGAAATTGCTCGTAACCAACCCCAACAACATCTATTGGAGCTGACGATGAAGCCCGATTTTGAACAGTTCAAGGACCTTCCCGGCACAACCATCTTCACCATCGAAAAAGCGCGTGAAGGATTCCACTTCAACCAGTTCTGCATGAGCCTTCGTAAAGAGGAAAACCGCAAAAGGTTCCTCGCCGATGAGCGCTCCTACCTGGACGAGTGGGAGATGACGGAATACCAAAAGCGGGCCGTCCTTACCCGCAACTTCCAAAAAATGCTCGACAACGGCGGCAACGTCTACTTCCTGTCCAAAATATTCGCGGCAGAAGGACTGTCGTATGTCCAGGCCGTCAGCACCATGACCGACATGAACGTCGAGCAGTACCAGGCAATGATGAAGAGCGGCGGCCGCAACATCGAAGGCTGGCGCTCCAAGACGGAACGAGGCGAGGCGTAATGGCACGAATTACCGCAGGCGTAGCGACAAGTCACGTGCCCGCAGTGGGCGCAGCAATCGACATGGGCCGGGCGCAGGACGACTACTGGAAGCCCATGTTCGAGGGATACGAGTTCTCCAAGAACTGGATCAAGACAAACAACCCCGATGTGGCCATCGTCGTCTACAACGACCATGCTTCCTACTTCGGCATGGAAATCATGCCCACCTTCGCCGTTGGTGTCGGTGAATCATTCGACATCTGCGACGAAGGCTACGGAGCGCGGCCCATTCCTCCCGTCGAAGGCGCACCGGAGCTGGCAACCCATCTGGCTGCTTCCCTCATCCTCGACGACTTCGACCTCACTGTGCTGAATGTACTCGAGGTGGACCACGGCTTGACAGTGCCCCTGTCGCTCATGTTCGGCACCCCAGACAAATGGCCCACCAAAGTCATCCCCCTTGCCGTCAACGTGGTCATGTACCCACAGCCCTCCGGCGAACGATGTCTCTCCATCGGCAAGGCCATCCGACGCGCCGTCGAGCAGTTCGACGAAGACCTCAACGTACAGGTCTGGGGAACCGGCGGCATGAGCCACCAGATCCAAGGCGCCCGCGCAGGTCTGATTAACCTGCCCTGGGATCAGAAGTTCATGGACGACCTGATCAACGTGCCCGAAGTACTCCAGTACAAACCACACCTTGAGTACATGAGGGAAGCCGGATCCGAAGGCGTTGAACTCATCATGTGGCTCATCATGCGCGGCGCCCTCGGCGACCAAGTCGACGAGGTCTACCGCTTCAACCACGTACCGGCGTCCAACACATCCGTTGGACACCTGATCCTGACACCGAAGGAAGAAGCATGACCATTAATCTCGCTGTCGTAGGCCTGGGCGCCTTCGGCCACAAGCATCTCGACGCCCTCACCCAAATCCCTGATGCCAAAATCCAGTACGTTGCCCACAGCACGCTGGATAAGGCCAAGGAGGTAGCCGATAAGTACGGGGCGGAAGGCGCCTTCACCAGCTACTCGGAACTGTTGGAGCAGGAGGACCTGGACGGCGTCATCCTCGCTACCCCAACCCAAATGCACCACGCCCAGACCCTGGAAGCCCTGCGCGCCGGCAAAAATGTCATGGTGGAAATCCCCATGGCAGACTCACTGGCGGGCGTACAGGAGATCGTGGACGCCCAGAAGGAAACAGGCCTCATCGCGATGGCCGGCCACACCCGGCGTTTCAACCCGTCACACCAATACGTGCACAACAAGATCAGCGCCGGCGAGTTCTCCATCCAACAGATGAATGTGCAGACCTACTTTTTCCGCCGGACCAACACCAACGCCCTCGGCCAGCCCCGCTCCTGGACCGATCACCTGCTGTGGCACCACGCTGCCCACACGGTCGATCTGTTCCAGTACCAGACCGGCGAAAAGATTGTGAAGGCCAACGCCATCCAGGGACCCAAGCATCCCGACCTCGGCATTGCCATGGACATGTCCATCCAGCTTCAGAGCGAAAACGGCAAGATTTGCACGCTCTCACTCTCCTTCAACAACGACGGCCCCATCGGAACCTTCTTCCGGTACATCGGCGACACCAACACCTACATCGCACGGTATGACGACCTGGTCGACGGCAAGGAAAACGCCATAGACGTCTCCAAGGTGGCGGTATCAATTAACGGCATCGAGCTGCAGGACCGTGAATTCGTGGCCGCCATCAAGGAACAGCGTGAGCCCAACTCCAGCGTGGGTGAGGTTCTCGCGTGCTATGTGGTGCTTGACGCGCTGCAGCAGCAACTCGAGTACTAGGTGTACTAACCCGGTTGGTTGGTGTCGCGGCTGACAGGTGAGGCGCCTTTGAGTGGGGTGTGGGGCCTGCGCTGATTGTAGTGGTCGATGAAATCCTGGTAACAGGGTAGGCGTTCGGCCTCGGAGCTGTAGGGCTGGACGTGGGCCCATTCCTCGAGGAGGATGCGGTTGAAGCGCTCGACCTTGCCATTGCTCTGGGGCCTGTAGGGTCTGGTGCGTTTGTGGCTGATTCCGGAACGCCGCGGCGGTCGCTTTGGTTTCATCGGGCAGGATCTCGGAGTAGACGTACCTGGAATGATCGTCGATGGCGTGGTGGATGAAGGAGTAGCCCCAGATCTGGCCTCGCTGAGTGCGAAGGCCTTCGGGCCAGGTTCCTGGCCCGGGAGTTCGCTTCGCCCTTCGCCCGTCCCCGGATCCGGTGACCGCCTCCGTCAGGAATGCGTCCGGGCTTCTTTACATCGACGTGGACCATTTCGCCGGGCCAGCGTATTCATATCGGCGGGCGCGGTCCCGGCCGCGCAGCCGTATTCCCGTCGCCGGATCCGTGAACCGCAGGGGCGGGCACAGATAGCGGGTCAGGATCCTGTGAACCGTGGAGATGTTCAGGTGCAGGTGATAGGCGATCCGGGCCGGTCCCCATCGCCTGTTCACACGCAGTCTGAGCACTCGTCGTTCAGTCCGGACTCCGGCCCGATGCGGACACGTGGCGGGCCGGCTCTCGCGGTCTTCCAGCCCCGCCTCACCGACCCGATACCGTCGCGACCAGGGTGCTGCGGTTGGGACTGAGACGTTGAATCGTTCAGCTGCCCGGCGCAGGTTCCGGGCCTCAATCACGATGCATCGGGCAAGGCACGGGACTGCCCCGGCTCTTGTTGACTCGGGGTCTTAGGCCGCTGGGAGCGCGGTCCGGTGGATTGTTTCATATTCGATGGGCGTGAGCGAAGAACGCGTTAGGGTGGGACACGAGGACCTCTTGGACTGTGTGTTTGCTCTCTCAAGCACCACACAACACCCGGACGGCCTCTTATTGCGTCAAATCAATCCCGTGTCATCAACCTGCCGGGACAGTACAACTTAGACCGCGGAGAACTACGTGCGCTTACTGAACGGAATCTTCTTTCCGTGCAGGATGCGCGCGTAGTTGAATTCAATGGCCGCGATCATGGTGCTCTCGTAGCCGGATTCAGCGAGCATCGCAACTACATCCATCATCTCAATTTGCCGACGCTTGACGTGCTGGGCGGTACCAGACAGGTGCCGCTTGGCCGTCTCGGCTGTATTGGAATCGAACTCGTCGAGAATTTCCTGGTAAGCCCAGTTCTGCAGGCCCATGCTTTCGGCGGCCCAGAGGCAGTCGATGATGACCCCGGCCATGCCCTTGGCCAGCAGACTGCGGATGAGCCGGCGCGCCGTTGCTTCGCCAGGCACCTCGGAAACATACTCCAGGGTCAGCCCGAACGGTTCGAGCAGTTCGATCAGCCTCTTGGCACCGGGCCCGGCAACATCCATCACGGCCCCTTCGGCCGCGCCGGGATCCTGCTGCACAACGGCCACATCCACAAACGAACCATCCGGGAACAGTGTCGCGAGCTCCCTTTTCATTGAAGGCGTGCCGGTGTTCAAATCTGCATAGAGAGCACCTTCTTTGAACAGGGGAGCAACCAGCTCTGCAATCCTTGACGGCGCGGAGGAGGATGCCAGGGAGAGGACCACGTCCGCCCCTGTCACGGCTTCCTCAAGGCTCCCGGCGAGGGGTGTCGTGGACGTCCTTTTCGTAGCGGGGTCAAAACCTACGACGCTCGCCCCGGCCTTAGCGAGTCTGTCGGCAATGCGGGACCCGGCTTCGTTGTGACCAATGAAGGCAACTCTGGGGTGTGCAGTCACGGGGCTAACTCCTTGGCTGATATTTGAGCGTGTTCTCCCGGTCGAAAAACCTCATCTGCAGGGCAGTATGGTGATCACCCACGGGCTGCGTAACGTTATCCAGAGCCAGGATTTGTTCTGGGGTGAGCTTCACGTCGACCGCGAGGAGATCTTCTTCAAGGTGGGCAACACGGATGGTGCCAGGAATCGGCGACCAGTCCTCACCCTTGCTAAGTAACCAGGCCAGCGCGACCTGGGAAAGGGTGGCACCTGCTTCCTCAGCAACAGCTTCCACCTCCTTGAGCACAACGAGGTTCTTTTGCAGCGCACCATCCATGAAGCGTGGGTTGCCCAAGCGCCAGTCGTCCTCATCGAGATGGTCGAGGGACCGGATCTTTCCGCTGAGGAGGCCCCGACCGAGCGGTGAATAGGGCACAAAACCGATCCCGAGCTCCTTCAACAGCTCCAAGGTTCCGTCCTCGCCATCGCGTGTCCACAGCGAGTACTCCGACTGCAGCGCGGTGACCGGATGGACCGCGTTCGCCCGCCGGATGGTGTCCGGGCCGGCCTCGGAAAGGCCGATGTGGCGGATCTTGCCCTCGGTGATAAGTTCGGTGAGCGTTCCAATGACGTCTTCGATCGGCGCCATCTTGTCGACGCGGTGCTGGTAATAAAGGTCGATGTAATCGGTGTCGAGGCGGGTGAGGGAGCCTTCCACCGCGGCCCGGATATTTGAGGCCGAGCTGTCCAAAGGCCCCGGATTCCCCACGTGTGAGATCAGACCGAACTTGGAGGTAACCACGACTTGGTCGCGGCGGCCCTTCAAGGCCTTCCCAAGAAGCACTTCATTCGTGAAGGGCCCGTAAAGCTCCGCGCTGTCAAAATGGGTCACGCCCAGTTCGAAGGCACGATGGATGGTGCGGATCGAGTCCTTCTCGGATTGATTGTGGCCGGTGTATATATGGGACATTCCCATGCAGCCGAGTCCGATTGCGGAAACGGTGAGCTCGCGGAGCTTGATGTATTGCACAGATCACTTCCGGTTCGTGTCGATTCAGATGAAAGCGACTGGCGCTTTACCAGCGGGAACGGTTACGGGCTGGGTCTCGGCGCACCTAGCGCGCGCCGGGCCAGCCGGTGTAGGCCTCGGCGAGGTACGCCATGCCGTGTCTGGAGGAAACGACGGAGTTCAGTTCGCCCAGTTGGCGGGCGCGGGAGAAGTCATCGGCGTCGGCGGGTGTGTGCAGCATGGTGGTCATCCAGTAGGAGAACTGCTGTGCTTTCCACACCCGGTCCAGGGCGCGGTCGCTATAGGTCTCCAGGAGATGGTCGGAGCCGGAGTTGTAGTGGCTGTCCAGCCCTTCGAAGAGGACCTTAACGTCGTTGATCGCCAGGTTCAGGCCCTTGGCGCCCGTGGGCGGGACGGTGTGTGCGGCGTCGCCGGCGAGAAAGAGGTTGCCGTGGCGCATCGGGGTGTGGACGAAGCTGCGGAACGGCAGGACCATTTTTTCGATGACGGGGCCTTCCTTGAGCTCGAAGCCGTTGCCGTTGACCCGGCTGCGGAACGCGGCCCAGATCCGGTCATCGTCCCACTCCGCCACGTTTTCCTTGGGATCGCACTGGAAGTACATGCGCTGGACGGTCTCGGTCCGCTGGCTGATCAGGGCGAACCCGTTCGCAGAATTGGCGTATATAAGCTCGTCGGCGCTGCGCGGGGCTTCGGCCAGGATGCCGAACCACGCGAATGGGTACTCGTGGAAGTACCACTTGCGGTGGGCCTCCGGGATCTGGAAGCGGCAGTGGCTGCGGGAGCCGTCCGCGCCCACCATGAAGTCCGCCCGGATCTCGAACTCTACGCCGTCGGAGTCCGTAAACCAGACTTTCGGATTGCCTTCGAGGTCATGGACGGAGGTGTCCGTGACGCTGTAGCGGACGTCGCCGCCGTCGGCCTTCCTGCGCGCGGCGAGGTCCAGGAACACGTCCGTCTGCGGGTAGAGCCAGACGGACTCCCCCACGAGGTCCTTGAAGTCAATGCGATGGCTCTCCCCGTTGAACCGTAATTCGATTCCGTCGTGCCGGTCGCCGTCGCGCAGCACCCTGTCTGACACTCCGCTGTCCACGAGCATGTTGACGGTCCCGTGCTCCAGGATGCCGGCGCGGACTGTTTCAGAGATTTCCTTGTGGCTGCGGACCTCGATGACGGTGGAATCGATGCCGGCCTTGGCCAGGAGGTGGGAGAGCATGAGCCCGGCAGGGCCGGCGCCCATTATGGCCACCTGGGTGGTGATGATTTTGCGTGTTGCCATGATTGGTTCTCGCTTCGTTGCGGGGCCATGGTCGGCCTGTTGGTGCGTTTGGTACCAGTCTGCAACCGCGGGCCTGATCGGCGGAACGTTGATTCCACTCAACGGAAGGATGCTTTATCGTTAGGGGCACGCAGCCCTCGCGCGATGCCGCGGGCGGCCGTCTGCAGTACAGGAACCAGTGCCTGCAGGCGCATCTCCTGCAGGGGAACAACGACGCCGAGTGCAGCCAGGGCGCGCTGCCTGCCGTCAAGCACCGGAACGGCTATGCCCCAGGTGTCCGGATCCACCACTCCCGCCAGTTGCGCGAACCCCTGAAGGGCAGTTTCGCTGAGGAGGGCGCGCACGGCATCCTGCGTCACTTTCCCTGCCGGGTCCTCGAACTGGTCCAGGTACTCACTTTGTAGTGCCTTGTCCTGATAAGCCATCAGCGCGAGCCCGGCTGAGGAGACATGGACCGGCATCCTGCCGGCCACCCTGGCCCTGTTCGTCACAGAGCCGCGCCGGGAAAGCCGCTCCACAAACAGAGCCTCCCAACCGTCCAGCACTGCAAGGTTAACGTTCTGGTTGAGGACCTGCTGGATGTCCTCCATAAAGGGCATGGCCGCTTGCCGGAGGGCCAACGTGGGCGAGTTGCGGTTCACCAGCTCCCACAAGCGCAACCCCAGCCGCACCGTTCCGCCCGGTCCGGTTTCGAGCAGCCCGTGCGCGGCCAGCTGACGCACAAGCCGGTGGGCCGTTGTAAGCGGCAGGCCGGCCCGGTGCGCAAGGTCTGAGAGCTGAAGACTGCCGGGACCCTCGGGAAACGCCGCAATAAGCCGCGCTACCCGATCCACCACCGAATCCCCGGACTCCGAGTTGGCCATACGATCCCACTTCCGATCAATGGATTTCCGGCTTACTCTAGCGGATTGCTGCTTACGAGATGCTGTCTCGTCCAATTTGCACTGGGCAAGGGGGGGTGGTCCTCGTTCGAAAAGCAAACCTGGGCTTGGTCCCACGCGGCTGGTCAGCTGACTCCTGCACCTGAGGATGGCGCGAAGGTTCCGTTGTCCTCATATGCCCTTACCGCGGCCAGATCACGGCCTGCGATGTAGCCGAAGGTGAGGGCAGGGCCTAGATTGATGCCACCAGCGGGGTAATGTCCGCCCATGATGCTGGAGTGGTCGTTCCCGGCGACGTACAGCCCGGGTATGGGGGCTCCGTTTTCGGACAGCACCCTGGCGCGTCCGTCGGCATCCAGGCCGGCGAAGGTGCCGAAGCTGCCGGGCACCACCCGAACCGCATAGAAGGGCCCCTTCTCGAGAGGACCAAGAGACGGGTTGGGTTTCTGGGCCGCATCGCCGCCGTAGCGGTTGAACGCGGTTCCGCCCCTTCCGAATTCGGGGTCAACTCCACGTCGCGCATTGTCGTTGAAGCGGGCCACTGTTTCCCGGAGTCCTGCCGGATCGATGCCGCAGGCGCGGGCGAGTTCCTCTATCGTATTTCCCTTCTTCAGGTAGCCGGACCGGAGATAGGGAAAGAGTGGAACGGGGCGCGGTTTTGCCATTCCTAGCGGGTATCTGCGGACGAATCTGCTGTCGGCGATTTGCCATGACTCGACGGTTTCACCCTCCGGGGTGGCAGCGAGGAGCTGTTCGACGTAGTCGTAGTATCCGTTTGCTTCATTGACGAAGCGTTTTCCGTCTTTGCGGACTCCGATGCTGCCGGGTTTGGCGCGGTCCATGATGTGCGGAAATACTCCGGTGCGGCCATTGCCGTACGGCACGAGGGAGACAGGGCACCATGCTGCAGGTGACTTGATTCCGGTTTTGAAGCGGGCCCCCACGGATTGGCCGAGGGTGATTCCGTCACCGGTGGTCTCCTCGGGGGCGAGGGTCCAGTGTTCGCGCCCTGTGGGGGTTTTGGGGAAGAGTTCTTTGCGCCGGCGGATGTCATGGGGAAAGCCGCCGGCGGCGAGCACGACGCCGCGGGCGGCACGGATAGTGACCTCGCCTTCTGGCGAATTCGCGACGGCGCCACTCACCCTTCCGCTGCCGTCGGTCAGCAGCGAGGTGACCGGGGAGGAGATGCGGATTTCAACTCCTAGATCGTCGGCCGACTTCATCAGGCGACCAGTCAGTGCTGTTCCGTTAACGAGCTGCATGTTCCGCTTGTGTGTCAGGAGGTCCAGGAGGTGGAGTCCGAAGCGCCATCCGGCGTGGAGGAGGCCTTTGGGGTTTCCGCGGGAGGCAGAGAGGAATTTGGCCAGGTCGGGTCCTGCCATGATTCCCATTCCCAGGAATGATGTTTCATAGAGCTGGTGGCGGGACTTGGCGCGGAGTTCGGGTGAAAGGTTCCGGGCGTTGAAGGGCTTGGGGCCGACGGAGCGGTTGCCGGTTCCGGCGCCGGGCTGGTCGCCGTAGATGTCGTTGATTCTGGTTCCCGGCACGAACTGCAGGGACGTGTTGTTGTGGAAGAAGGCCACCATGTGCGGGGCTGCCTCGAGGAAGGCGTCAACTTTTTCTGCCTGATAGTCGGG
>NZ_JCAXEA010000060.1:0-1212 GCF_059759125.1 Arthrobacter sp. GQ119
GAGTGCAGGTATAGGTGAACGGTCTTGAAAGGCCGGCCGGAGAGGGTGTGAGCCCCGTAACCGTAATGCTGTGCACCGCCTGGGAAGTATCCCAAGTAGCACGGGGCCCGAGAAATCCCGTGTGAATCTGTCAGGACCACCTGATAAGCCTAAATACTCCCTAATGACCGATAGCGGACCAGTACCGTGAGGGAAAGGTGAAAAGTACCCCGGGAGGGGAGTGAAACAGTACCTGAAACCGTGTGCTTACAATCCGTCGGAGCAACCGCACCTTGTGTGCATAGTAGTTGTGACGGCGTGCCTTTTGAAGAATGAGCCTGCGAGTTAGTGTTACGTCGCGAGGTTAACCCGTGTGGGGAAGCCGTAGCGAAAGCGAGTCTGAACAGGGCGTTGCAGTGGCGTGATCTAGACCCGAAGCGAAGTGATCTACCCATGGCCAGGTTGAAGCGACGGTAAGACGTCGTGGAGGACCGAACCCACTTCAGTTGAAAATGGAGGGGATGAGCTGTGGGTAGGGGTGAAAGGCCAATCAAACTTCGTGATAGCTGGTTCTCCCCGAAATGCATTTAGGTGCAGCGTTGCGTGTTTCTTGCTGGAGGTAGAGCTACTGGATGGCTAATGGGCCCTACAAGGTTACTGACGTCAGCCAAACTCCGAATGCCGGTAAGTGAGAGCGCAGCAGTGAGACTGTGGGGGATAAGCTTCATAGTCGAGAGGGAAACAGCCCAGACCACCAACTAAGGCCCCTAAGCGTGTGCTAAGTGGGAAAGGATGTGGAGTTGCGAAGACAACCAGGAGGTTGGCTTAGAAGCAGCCATCCTTAAAAGAGTGCGTAATAGCTCACTGGTCAAGTGATTCCGCGCCGACAATGTAGCGGGGCTCAAGTACACCGCCGAAGTTGTGGCATTCACATATGTTCTAAGCCTTTGTGGTTCAGGAGTGTGGATGGGTAGGGGAGCGTCGTGTGGGCGGTGAAGTCGCGGTGTAAACCAGCGGTGGAGCCTACACGAGTGAGAATGCAGGCATGAGTAGCGAAAGACGGGTGAGAAACCCGTCCGCCGGATGATCAAGGGTTCCAGGGTCAAGCTAATCTGCCCTGGGTAAGTCGGGACCTAAGGCGAGGCCGACAGGCGTAGTCGATGGACAACGGGTTGATATTCCCGTACCGGCGAAAAACCGCCCATGCTGAACAGGGGATACTAACCGCCCGAA
>NZ_JCAXEA010000061.1:0-1017 GCF_059759125.1 Arthrobacter sp. GQ119
ATGACCAGGCCACGCGCATACGGCATGGATCCCCAAAGATAATGTCCGCCGCCTCACTACGTCAGAATGGGACATCATCGAATACCATCAATGCCCGCCGGCGCTGCGCTCCATCCGATGGGGCAAGCGGCTCCCCGGCTTCCTTCCGGAATAACTCGCCGGTCAGTCGAGCCAGTGCTCTTGAAAGTCTGGATAGTCCTTTGTATGGCCGGCGAGGATGAAAAAGCCCTGGACTGAGAGCACAATCCGGGGTTCTCTTTGACGGCGTGGCTATGCGGGCTGCAGTTCCGGTGCCGGGACGCGCTTGATGGTCGACACCGAGACGCCTACCTTCTTGGCGATGTTCGGGTTGGACATCCGTTCCTCTTTCAGCTTCCAGACAAGCTCGCTCTTTTCGGCCTCAGAGAGGGCCGCCTAGGCGATACCCTGGTCCTCGACCAGCTGGCCTACGGGCCCCTTCCGTGGGGCCGGCACGGAGGGTGTCAGGGCCACCACAGGGGCTGTAGCTGGCCGTGGAGCTGCTGTGCGTGCCTCCGTCCCGGCCCGGGGAGGCGCAGTCACTGACTCAACGGAGGGAAGGACCACGGCCGCAGGGACTGCAGCCGTTGGTTCGGCCTTGATGACGACCGGAGCGGCGGGCGATCGGCGTTCCCGGGCATGTGCCGGCTCTGTCGTATCCTGAGCTGTGTCCTGGGCATGCGGCCGTGCGATCAGGACGTTCTCTATTACCAGGCTTGCACCGAGTGCGGCCAGTGGCATGAGGGCAGACAGTGCGGCGCCGGAGAAGGTCCCTGCCGTCCAGGAGGACTGCGGACCGGCCGGGATGAGGACGTGGACGATGTTGGCGGTGATGGAAACCAGGGTCCAGAACCCGGTTGCCATGTTTGTCAGCACGGTCGATTCGCCGCGGGATTTCCGCACGAGCGTGGCCAAGGTGAAGAGAATCAGGCCGAGATCCACGACGGCCGAGACCCGTACTGCAAATCATGGGGGATCAGCATGTAGGCGGCAAGGGAG
>NZ_JCAXEA010000062.1:0-844 GCF_059759125.1 Arthrobacter sp. GQ119
TGCGTAAGGGCACGCCGCTGCCGTGGCGGCGACCTGCTGATCGATTCGTTTGAGATGCCCGGCGAGCAGTTCGGCCTGCTCGACGTCGGCTTCGTAGGTGAACTGCAGAGCCGGTTCGTTAAAGCGTTGGCGGTGCAGCCATAGGCGGTGTTCCTGCGTCCATCTGGTGTCCTTGGGATAGCGGAGGCCGTGCCGGAGGAGGACGGCGTTCACGTGCTGGCGGGCATGCGCAAGATCCTTCGCTGCGCCGGAGCGCAGCCGGGACAGGTCCCGCAGGGCTTCCTCGTCAGGGTCCGGGATACGCACCTCGGTGACCGAACCGACGGCGAGCATTTCGGCCAACACCCGGGCGTCCCGCCGATCGGTTTTCACCCGGTCACCGGGCGCCCGCAGCAGCTTCGAGGACGCCGCCACCACACAGTTGATGCCCGCGGCCCGCAGATACCGGGCCAAGACAAACCCTGTGGGACCCGACTCATAAACGACCTTGACGGGCGGCTCAAACCGCCGGACCCACTCCAGGACCAGGGCCGGGTCAGCGGGCATCGTATGATGACTGATTTCACCGGTGCCCGGATTCAGCGCATGGCCAACCACATTAACCGCGTGAACATCCAGACCAATGAAAGTATGCTCAAACATAGCCGGGACCTCCCAAACCTCACATGTGGCACTACCATTGGACCCCCAAGGAGCCTCGCAGGCCACGGGAGCCGTTAATGGCAACCCACGGACCCTGTGAAACAGAAGGCCCCGGCCCCCCCATACTCCTGGCCAGACCCTACCCGTCCGGGATAAGGGACATCAGCGCCCGGGAACAGGGCCTGCAGCGCCGGTTCCCCTC
>NZ_JCAXEA010000063.1:0-831 GCF_059759125.1 Arthrobacter sp. GQ119
CGTCCAGGACTTCTCCCCGGAGGTGATAACGACGCCGTCGTCCGTTTCCTCGATGCTGTCGATCGGGGTGTTCGTGTGGACTGTCGCACCGTTGGCCTCCGCCGCTGCGACGGCAGCCGTGACGGCGCGGTCGGTGCGCAGGGCACCGGCGTTGGGGTCGTAGACGGCGATATCGTCGGGCCGGAGGTTGTGCTGGGGGTAGCGTTCGGCCATGGCCTCGCGGCTGAGGATTTTGTGCTCGGCGCCGTTGGCCCGGGTGGTTTCCAGGAGCTTGGAGATGTACGGGCCGTCGGCGGTGCCGATGGACAGTCCGCCGGTGCGGGTCAGGATGTTCTGGCCGGTTTCGGCTTCGAGCTCGGCCCAGAGGCTGCGGGAACGCTCCAGGATGGGGTAGTAGGCCGGGTTGCCGCGGTAGATCATGCGGAACAGCCGGGTGTCCCCGCCCACGGCACTGCGGCCGTGGGCGGGGGACGCGGCTTCGAACCCGGCCACTGAGTCGGACAGGCGGGAGGCCTGCCACAGGGCCATGCTTCCGATGCTGCCCAGCCCGATGACTGCGAGTTTTCCGTCCATGGCTAGAGCACCATTTCCAGGAAGGCCTGTGTGCGGGGTTCCTTGGGGTTGGACAGGATTTCGCGGGCGTCGCCGCGTTCGACGACGTAGCCGTCATCCATGAAGATCAGCGAGTCGGCGACTTCACGGGCGAAGCCCATTTCGTGGGTGACCACCACCATGGTCATGCCCTTCTTCGCCAGCTGCTTCATGACGGCCAGGACCTCGCCGACCTTTTCGGGGTCCAGCGCGGAGGTGGGCTCGTCAAAGAGGATGATC
>NZ_JCAXEA010000064.1:0-831 GCF_059759125.1 Arthrobacter sp. GQ119
GGTCCAGGACTTCTCGCCGGAGGTGATGACGACGCCGTCCTCGGTTTCGGTGATGCTGTCGATGGGGGTGTTGGTGTGGATTGTCGCACCGTTGGCCTCCGCCGCTGCGATGGCAGCTGTGACGGCGCGGTCGGTGCGCAGGGCACCGGCGTGGGGGTCGTAGACGGCGATGTCGTCGGGCCGGAGGTTGTGCTGCGGGTAGCGTTCGGCCATGGCCTCGCGGCTGAGGATTTCGTGCTCGGCGCCGTTGGCCCGGGTGGTTTCCAGCAGGGCCGAGAGGTAGGGGCCGTCTTTGGTGCCGATCGACAGTCCGCCGGTGCGGGTCAGGATGTTCTGGCCGGTTTCGGCTTCGAGCTCGGCCCAGAGGCTGCGGGAGCGCTCCAGGATGGGGTAGTAGGCCGGGTTGCCGCGGTAGATCATGCGGAACAGCCGGGTGTCCCCGCCCACGGCACTGCGGCCGTGGGCGGGGGACGCGGCTTCGAACCCGACCACTGAGTCGGACAGGCGGGAGGCCTGCCACAGGGCCATGCTTCCGATGCTGCCCAGCCCGATGACTGCGAGTTTTCCGTCCATGCCTAGAGCACCATTTCCAGGAAGGCCTGGGTGCGGGGTTCCTTGGGGTTGGACAGGATTTCCCGGGCGTCGCCGCGTTCGACGACGTAGCCGTCATCCATGAAGATCAGGGAGTCGGCGACTTCGCGGGCGAAGCCCATTTCGTGGGTGACCACCACCATGGTCATGCCCTTCTTCGCCAGCTGCTTCATGACGGCCAGGACCTCGCCGACCTTTTCGGGGTCCAGGGCGGAGGTGGGCTCGTCAAAGAGGATGATT
>NZ_JCAXEA010000065.1:0-807 GCF_059759125.1 Arthrobacter sp. GQ119
AACACGCTCGGCTTCTGAGGCATAGGGCCGGGCGTATGCCCATTCGTCGAGCATGGTGCGGTTGAACCGTTCGACTTTGCCGTTGGTCTGTGGCCGGTAGGGGCGGGTGCGTTTGTGCTTGATCCCCAGGCCCAAAGCCTCCTTGAACGCGTAGGAGCGGTAACAGGAGCCGTTGTCGGTCAGGACCCGGCGCACAGTGATTCCGGCGGCGTTGAAAGCGGCGTTGGCCCTTTCCCAAAAGCCCGCCGCGGTCTCCTTCTTCTCATCGTCCAGGATCTCGGTGTAGGCGAACCGGGAATGGTCATCGACAGCGTTATGAAGGTAGGCGTAGCCGGGTCGCCGGTTCGAGTCGGTGCCGGTCTTGTTCCGGTTTCCCGCAGCCCGGCCGGCGACCCGGTGCCCGCCTCCATCAGGGATCCTGCCGAGTTTCTTGATGTCCACGTGGACCAAGTCCCCCGGGTTTGGATGCTCATAACGGCGGATCACCCGGCCCGTGGCCCGGTCCAACCAGGACAGCCTCGCCAACCGGTACCGGGACAGGACTTTGTGCACTGTCGAGGGATGCATGCCCAACAGGTAACCGATCCGTGCCGGCCCCCAACGGCGGTTAAGCCGCAGGGCGATGATCCGCCGTTCACGTCGGAACGGGGTCCGACGCGGGGACCGTGCGGGGCGGCTGGGCAAGTCTTCCATGCCGTTTTCACCCGCCTGCCGATAGCGGCAGGCCCACCGGGATGCGGTGCTAACAGAAACCTGAAACCGTTCCGCCGCCCGCCGCAGCGGCCAGCCGTCATCGACCACGCAACG
>NZ_JCAXEA010000066.1:0-760 GCF_059759125.1 Arthrobacter sp. GQ119
CGGCACTGTCCCGCCCGGTTTGAGGGCGGTGCGCCAGGCGGCGACGGCCTTGGCGCTGCTGAGGGTCCAGGTGGCGGTGCCGGTGGAGCCGGCGGTGGCCTGGGTCCTGTCGGCCTGCTCGTTGACCTGGCCGCCGGCAGTTTCCCAGCGCTCGGTCCAGCCCGTGGGAGCAGTCGCTGCGGGGTTCGAGCTGTCGAAGCCGAGGCCGCCGATCAGCAGGGCGCCGTTGCTGGCGGTGGTGACGCTGCCGACGGCGATGCTGGTGGCCGTATAGGTGGCGTTGGCGGCGGTGGCCACAGCACTGTCCAATGGGGTGGTGGTGTTGACCCCGGTGTAGGCGGTGATGCCGCCGCCCCACTTCTGGGCGGTGCTCAGGGTCCAGGTGTAGCTCGTCGGGTCAGAGGAGCCAACGACCCGGTAGTAGGCGAAGACGCGGGCGCCGCTGCCGATGGAGAGGCCGCTGGTGATTGCGGTCCAGCCGGACGGGACAGCGACCGTGGGGTTCTTGTCGGCGGTGAAGGACGCGACCAGGACGTCACCGGCGGCCCGGCCGGTGGGTGCGGGCAGGGAGACGGTGGTGGTGGCCGTTTCGGTGGACGCGGTCCTGAAGCTGCGCACGGCGATCTCCGGTGAGGTGCCGCCGTCGGGGTTGACGGTGATCGTCGTTGTGGTGGAATTCGAGCCGGCGGCGTTGGTGGCGGTCAGCTTCGCGGTGTAGGTCCCGGCCGTGTCATAGACATGGGACGGGTTCTGGCTGGTG
>NZ_JCAXEA010000067.1:0-739 GCF_059759125.1 Arthrobacter sp. GQ119
GGTGTAGCTCGTCGGGTCAGAGGAGCCAACGACCCGGTAGTAGGCGAAGACGCGGGCGCCGCTGCCGATCGAGAGCCCGCTGGTGATTGCGGTCCAGCCGGACGGGACAGCCACCGTGGGGTTCTTGTCGGCGGTGAAGGACGCCACCAGGACGTCACCGGCGGCCCGGCCGGTGGGTGCGGGCAGGGAGACGGTGGTGGTGGCCGTTTCGGTGGACGCGGTCCTGAAGCTGCGCACGGCGATCTCCGGTGAGGTGCCGCCATCGGGGTTGACGGTGATCGTCGTTGTGGTGGAATTCGAGCCGGCGGCGTTGGTGGCGGTCAGCTTCGCCGTGTAGCTCCCCGCCGTGAGGTAGGTGTGGGACGGGTTCTGCGAGGTTGACGTGGCGCCGTCACCGAACTCCCAGGCCCAGGACGTCGGCGAGCCGGTGGAGGTGTCGGTGAAGTTCACCGTCAGCGGGACCGTGCCCGAGGTCGGCGTGGCGGTGAACGATGCGACCGGCGCGGTGTCCCCGGGCGGCGGCACTGTCCCGCCCGGTTTGAGGGCGGTGCGCCAGGCGGCGACGGCTTTGGCGCTGCTGAGGGTCCAGGTGGCGGTGCCGGTGGTGCCGGCGGTGGCCTGGGTCCTGTCTGCCTGCTCGTTGACCTGCCCGCCGGTGGTTTCCCAGCGTTCGGTCCAGCCGGTGGGTGGGGTGGCTGCGGGGCTGGAGCTGTCGAAGCCGAGGCCGCCGATGAGCAGG